>JAPLKF010000227.1 GCA_026388215.1 Pseudomonadota bacterium
AAGTATTGCAATGGAGAATGCGCGCCTTTATCAAGAAACGGTTTCTATGACAGAACATGAACGTGGGATACGACAGATGTTTCAAAAGTTTGTCCCCAAAGAGGTTGTTGATAAAATCATCCATGGTGAACAATTCGGGAAGACGACGATTGATGAGCTCAGAACACTGACCTTATTAAATATTGATATAAGGGGATTTTCAAGACTCGCTACGAAAATTGGCCCTCAAAAAACTGTATCAATGCTGAATTATTTCTTCTCCACCATGGGTGGTATAGTATTTAATCATCGTGGCATTGTTGATAAATATCTGGGCGACGGCTTTCTTGCAATTTTCGGTGCACCGTTACCAAGTCCAACAGACGCAGACAACGCTATAGAGGCAGCACTCGAAATGAAACAGTCCATAGAAACTGTGAGTGATTACTTTGTGGAAAAAATAGGCACCCCCCTTGTCATTGGTATCAGTATCCATACTGGTGAGGTCGTGATTGGAAATATTGGCTTTGATAAAAAGATTGACTACACTGTCATCGGCGATCCAGTTAATACTGTTTTCAGACTGCAAAGTCTTGCAAAGTCAATAGCCAATGGTATTTTGATAAGTGAAAAAACCCATAGTATCTCCCAGTCCAACCTTATTGTGCGCGAATTTGGAACGTATAAAATAGACTCCACGCTTGGTGATTTAAAGGTTTTTGAACTTTTAGGAACACAAAGATAAGAGATATGTAATATGGAAGATCAGAAAAAAACAAAAGAACAACTTATTCTTGAGTTGGCAAAAATGCACCAGCGAATATCTGAACTAGAAAAATCAGAAGATAAGCGTAAAAAAGCAGAAGACATCTTGAAGGAGAGCGAAGCAATATTGCGAACATTGATCAACGCTACCAGGGAAACCTTGATAATGATTGACACAGAAGATAGAGTCCTTTTAGCAAATGAGGTAGTTGCTCAAAGATTAGGCAAAAGCTCCCAGGAACTCATCGGTACCTGCCTATACGATCATTTTCCCCCGGATATAGCAAAATCGAGAAAAGAACATTTCGATAAAGTTGCGATTACAGGTGAATCAATTCGTTTTGAAGATACCAGGGCAGGGAGATTTTACGAAATATATTGTTATCCTGTTTTTAATGAGGAAGGAAAGGTATCAAGATTAGTTATTTTTGCCCGCGACATCACCGACCGTAAAGAAGCAGAAGATATGGTAAGAGAGAGCGAAGAAAAATACAACAACTCTTGCCGATGTGCAACACCAACTCTATGTGAACCCCGAAGACCGCGAGACAATGAAACAAAAGGTTGAACAATATGGTTCGGTCAGTGGATTTGAAGTTCAGTTCTACCGGAAGGATGGCACAAAGATATGGGTTTGTTTTAGCGTGCATGCTGTTCGTGATGCAGGGGGAATTTTACAGTATTATGAAGGGGTGCTTGAGGATATCACCGAGCGCAAACAGGCAGAAGAAGTACTCCGTCTCACCGACATACGCCAAAAAACGATATTGCAGCTCTATCAGATGGCAGATACCTCTCTCGACACGATTACCGGTTTTGTCTTGGAGGAGTGTGTAAAAATCAGCGAAAGCGAGCTCGCATTTATTGGTTTTATCAATGAAGATGAGACAATCATGCATACCCACCTATGGTCTCAAAAGGCCATGGAGGAGTGTGCCGTGGACGGGAAGCCCGCCGAGTTTCCTCTTGATAAGGCCGGGTTATGGGCTGAGGCAATACGGCAGCGAAAACCCATTATCGTGAACAATTACTCCGATCCCAACCCATACAAAAAGGGTTGCCCTGAAGGGCATGTCCCCCTGACGCGCTTCATGAGCATTCCGCTCATCGATCGGGATCATGTTGTTCTTGTTGCCGGTCTTGCGAATAAGAAAGAGCCATACACCGAATCCGATATTACGCATATCTCCATGCTTTTAGAAGGCATGTGGAACTACGTTCAACGGAGAAATGCAGAGGATAGAGTACGTCAGAGTGAAGAAAAATACCGTAGTATCTTTGAAAATTCTATCATGGGAATTTTTCGAACCACTCCTGATGGTCATTACTTGAGTGCCAATCCTGCCGGAGCTAAGATGTACGGTTATAAATCGCAAGAAGAAATGATACAGTCAGTCACAGGCATGGCTCATCAGATATATGTTCACCCCGAAGACCGGAAACGGTTTAAAGAACTGATAGAAAGTAGTGGATTTGCTGAAGGCTTCGAAGCAGAGCATTACACCAAAGACGGAAGTAAAATATGGGCCTCCATGAATGCACGTATTATCCGTGATACGTCAGGCGCCATACTTTACTATGAAACCACTTCTCAGAACATCACTAAGCGCAAGCGGGCAGAAGACGCACTCCGCCAGAGCGAGGAGAAATACCGCTCCATCTTTAAGAACTCTGTGGAAGGCATCTTCCAGACCACCCCTGAAGGACAATACATAAGTGTCAACCCTGCCCTTGCGAGGATGATAGGGTATGATTCACCCGAAGAGTTAAAAAAAGGCGTTACCAACTTATCGAAACAGGGATATGTAAACCCTGAGGACAGGGTAAGGTATAAAAAGATTCTTGAAGAACAGGGTATTATCAAAGGGTTTGAGGCACAGCACTACAGGAAAGATGGGAACATAATCTGGGTTTCAATAAATGCCCGTGCGGTTAAGGATGAAGCAGGTAAGGTGCTCTACTATGAAGGCACTATTGAAGACATCACCGAGCGCAAGCGGGCAGCAAGCCGAAGAAGAACTCAAACAAACCCTTGAGAAACTGAGAAAGACCTTAGCAGGCACCATCCAGGCTATGTCACTGACCGTAGAGACACGAGACCCCTATACCTCGGGTCACCA
>JAPLKF010000228.1 GCA_026388215.1 Pseudomonadota bacterium
CCGGATAGATGTACATCCTGTGCGCTCTGCGCCCCTAACTGTCCGCTTGAGGTAATCAATGACTATAATGAGGGAATGTCCAGGCGAAGCGCCGCATATATAAGCTTTCCCCAGGCAATCCCCTCTACCTACATGATAGACCGGGAGATTGCGCCCTGTGTGAATGAATGTCCTGTGAATCTCAATGCCCGGGATTACGTTGGCCTTATCGCTGAAGGAAAATTCCTCGAAGCCCTCGACCTTATCAGGGAAAGGCTTCCTTTTCCCGGTATCATAGGCAGAATATGCGCGCACCCTTGCGAGGAGGTCTGTTTGCGGGGCCGTAAAGTTGAACAACCTATCGCCATCTGCGCATTGAAGCGATTTGTTGCCGACTACGAAAAAGGAAAAAGAGAGATTCCCATTCCAGAGATTGCCTTTGACAGAGGGAAAAAGGTAGCCATCATAGGAGGTGGGCCCGCAGGTCTTGCATGTGCAATAGAGCTGAAAAAGACAGGCTACAGAATTACAATATTTGAAGCCCATGATAAACTCGGCGGTATGCTGTATCTCGGTATACCTGCTTACAGGCTTCCCAAAGAGGAGCTTGCCAGAGAAGTCTCTATCGTAGAAAAGATGGATATTGAGGTGAAATACAATACGAGGGTAGGTAAGGATATCTCTATAAAGGAGATTTTCGACAGCTTTGATGCTGCCTTTTTTGCTGTCGGTGCACATGGCAGCAGAAGCCTTGGTATAAAAAATGAAAACGCTGAGGGCGTCTTAGGCGGGATAGACTTTTTGCGTGCCGTCAATAAAAACGAACCAGTACAGATAGGAAAGACTACAATGGTTATCGGCGGTGGCAACGTGGCAATAGATGTGGCTCTCACAGCAAAGAGAATTGGCGCCAGCGAAGTGCATATGGCTTGTCTTGAAACATGGGAGGAGATGCCTGCACACACATGGGAGATAAACCAGGCGATAGAGGAAGGCGTAAAAATCCATACCTCCTGGGGGCCGAAAGGCATCCTTGCAGACAATGGCAAAGTGCGTGGCATTGAGTTTAAACGATGTACCGCTGTCTTCGACGAGAAAGGCCGTTTCAATCCTTGCTATGATGATGGGACAACCATTTCCTTTGATGCCGATACAGTGATCCTTGCCATCGGTCAGGCCATGGATACCGACTTTTTAAAGGATACAGAAGGTATGGAACTTAAGCTTTTACCTGATGGCAGGATAAGGGTGGATTCTGTTACCTTAGAAACAAGTATTCAGGGCGTCTTTGCAGGCGGCGATGTGGCGACAGGACCTAAGTTAGCCATCGATGCAATACACCAGGGCCAGGAGGCCGCTGAATCTATAAAAAGATTCCTTGAAGAAAAAGACTTAAAAGAAGGAAGACAGGCAAAAGAAGACAAGCTCGTGGAAGATGTTCCTTCTTTTATTGAGAAGAAGGCCCGTGTTCTCATCCCGGAAAGACCGGCAGATCAGAGAAAAGGGTTTGATGAGGTATATCTCACACTTGACGAAAAAGAGGCTAAGGAAGAGGCAGAGCGGTGTCTCAACTGCAGGAGGTGTCTCGGGTGTAAGATATGTGAGGAGTTCTGCAAACCGGAAGCGATAGATTATCTTGAAGCACCGAGGGAAGAAAGGATTCAGGTAGGGAGTATCATCATTTCAAGCGGGTTCGATGAATACGATGCACATGCCAAGAAAGAACTCGGCTATGGCATCTATCAAAACGTGGTAACGAGTGTTGAGTTTGAGAGGATTCTCTCCGCCACAGGGCCGACAGGCAGTGTTGTGATGAGACCCTCTGATGGGAAGATGCCGAAGAAGATTGCCTTCATTCAGTGTGTGGGGAGCAGGGATAAGGTCAATGAGTACTGTTCCTCTGTCTGCTGTATGTATGCGACTAAAGAAGCAATCATTGCAAAGGAGCATCAAAACGATATTGAACCAACGATCTTTTACATGGATATACGGGCCTTCGGAAAGGGATTCGACCAGTACTACGAGAGGGCAAAGGGGGAATACGGGGTAAGGTATGTAAAATCTCT
>JAPLKF010000229.1 GCA_026388215.1 Pseudomonadota bacterium
ATACGGTCTATCTTGAGAAGTCTGGCTGCTTTTGACTTATTTCCTCCCACCTTACTTAGCGTTTTTATAATGATATCCCGTTCCATTTCATTGGTGGTATCCCTTACTAAATCATGAAGCGAGCTTCCTTCTCCCGACACCTCATTAAATTCAGGTTTTTCAGGTGTATTTAAATCATCATTTGGAAAATATATCCGGTCAATATTTTTAGAATTTGTTAATAGCGCTGTCTTTCTTATGGCATTTTTAAATTCTCTCACGTTTCCAGGCCACCGATATGTAAGGAGTGATTCCATTGCCTGAGGGGTAAAACCTTTTATGTTTTTTCCGAATTCATTATTGGCTTCATCTAAAAAACGTTTTGCTAATATTGGGATATCTTCTTTTCTTTCCCGAAGTGTTGGTATAATTATCTCGAATTCATTTAACCTGTAAAAAAGGTCTTCTCTGAATTTTCCCTTTTTTACTGCATTAAAAAGAGGGATATTTGTGGCAACAACAATCCTCACATCAACCTTTATGTCCTTTTTGCCTCCGAGACGCTGGACTTTTTTCTCCTGAAGTACCCGGAGAAGCTTTGTCTGAGCAGCTTCAGGAAGGTTCGTAATCTCATCCAGGAATAACGTTCCTTCTTGAGCCAGTTCAAATTTGCCTTCCTTTTGGTGGTCTGCCCCGGTAAACGCACCTTTTTCATAACCGAAAAGTTCACTTTCTACAAGGGTTTCAGGGATTGCTCCACAGTCAATTGCAACAAAAGCCCTTTCACGCCTTTGACTTTTCATATGTATTAACTGGGCAATTAACTCTTTCCCTGTACCACTTTCCCCCCTCAAAATCACGCTCACGTTTGTAGGACAAACAATATTAATGTATTCGAGGACTTGCTTTACTTTAGTGCTTTCTCCACCTAATTCCAAAACAATATCTTCTGCTGTTTTTTCTCCAAGTTTTTTCCTTAGATGTTTAACCTCCCTGGTGAGGTAATGGGTTTGAAGTGCTTTACTGATAATTAAAAGAAGCTCATCGTTATTAAATGGTTTGGTGATATAATCGTACGCTCCCAATTTCATTGCATTCACTGCATCTTTTATGTCTCCGTAGGCTGTAAGCATGATAATTTGTAAATCTTTATCAATCTTCTGCATTTCATTCAGCACTTTCATACCATCCATTCCTGGAAGTTTAATATCAAGTAAAACTAAATTCGGGTCATTTTTTTTAACTTCTTTAAGCGCGCTTTCACCATCTAAAACAGCAATTGTCTCATACCCTTCTTCATGCAGTAAATTCGAGAGGATATGCTGCATATCTTCATTGTCTTCAACGATCAATATCTTTGTCATCTTTCAAACCCTTCTTTATTTTTTGTTCTCTTGAAATAGGTAGTCTTACAATAACCTCTGTGCCCTGACCAATCTCACTCCTCAAACTGATACTTCCTTTGTGGTAATTAATAACCTGCTGAGCGAGGCACAACCCCAATCCTGTTCCATTTTTCCTTGTAGTAAAAAAAGGGGTAAATATATTATCTAAATGTTTTTGAGCAATCCCGTCACCGGTATCTGAAAAATTTGTTATTACCTCACCATTTAAACTATCATTATAGGTAGTTACGGAAAGTCTTCCACCTCTGGGCATTGCATCAAGGGCATTTAAAATGATGTTTAAAAACGCCTTTTCCATCCGTTCCCCATCAAAATATATAATAGGCAATCTTTTCGAGCATCTCTTATGCAGAAGAATATGCTGTTTTTCGCATCTCGTTCTGACAAGGTCACATGCCTTATCTATAACTTCACCTATTTGACCTAATTGCGATGAGACCTGGCTCGGTTTCGCAAGGTCAAGAAGTTCCTTTATAATCCTGTTGGCGCTCTCTGAGTTACGCAGGATTACCTCCAGATGTTTCTTTATCGGCTCATCGCGCTCATGTTGGCAAGGGGATTCCGTAGTTCATGGGCTATCCCCGATGAAAACTTTCCGAGAACAGCAAGCCTCTCTGCCTGGAGCAATTCCTGTTGTGTCTCAGTAAGTTCATTGTATGCTTCTCTAAGCTCTTCCTCAACATATTTACGCTTTGTAATATCGTGGATATTCATTACTGCCCCTGCCACTGTCTTATCTTCAAGAAGGTTTTTGGCTGAGCATTCAAGAAAACGCCATGAACCATTTTTATGCTTATACCATATATTGAAGGATCTTGTACTGCCCGGGTTTTTCAATAATACTTTAAATTCGTCCATAACCTTTGGCAGATCATCAGGATGCACAAAATTGAATGCCTTTTTTCCGATAAAATCTTGGGGACTATATCCAAGAATATGCTCAAGAGAGGGGCTTTCGTATTGTACAACCCCTTTTTTGTCTATAACCGCTATGGCATCAGGAACATTTTCCACCAGGGAACGAAAATGCTCTTCGCTTCGACGTAATATTTTTTCTGCTTCCTTCCTTTCTGTAACATCCCTTAAATAAGCAAGGGTGGCTGGTTCTCCTTTATAAATGATTTGATTTGCAGAAACTTCAATATATACTGGTGTCCCATCTTTCTGTATTCCTCTGAACTCATATTTGTCCCTGACTAATTCTCCTTTTTGTCTCAGGCGGTTCTTTTCCATTACCATCTCCCGGTCATCGGGATGGACATTCACAAAGGAGCTTTTGTCTAAAACCTCTTTCGGGTTATCATAGCCGAATATCTCTAAAAACTTCTGGTTTACATAGATGTGCTGGTCCCCCTTTACTATCGCAACACCGTCATTTGAATTCTCTATCGCTATTCTATAACGTTCTTCGCTTTCTTTTAAACTTTTATCCAATCTGTGTTTATAAAGCGCAATTTCTATAGCGCTGTATAGCTCCCCTTCTTCAAATGGTTTTAATATGTATCCAAAAGGTTCTGTGATTTTTGCTCTTTCTATGGTCTCATCATCGACATATCCAGTAAGATATACAATAGGTATGTCAAAATGAGTACGAATCTCGGCGGCTGTTTCTATCCCATTCGCTTTTCCTTTAAGCTTAATATCCATTAGTACAAGATCAGGCTTAACCGTTTTTATCTGTTCCATAGCTTCCTTTTTCGAGAATGCAATGAAGGGTTTATAATCTGCTTTCTTCTTTAAAATGTTTTCTATGTTTTTTGCAACAATGGCTTCATCTTCAACAATAAGTATATGCTTGCTATTCATGCCTTCATCACTATTCAACATTCACATTTCACCTTTTAAAATCATTGACACCATGTAATGTATCCGTTATTATTATAATTATGAAGAAGGAGGCATACCGGAATGCTTGAAGCAAAAGTTATGGTTAAAGAAAAAATACCCATCCCCGCAAGAGTTATAAAAAACCTTTCTTTGAAGGATGGGATGGTGATAGAAGGCATTGTGGAAAAAGGGAAATTGCTCATTCTAAAAAAAGGCGAGAGAACAAAGAAAGTTCTGCAATTCGCAGGTATCTGGGAAAATGAAGAAGTTGATAAAATTTTTGTAAAAATTCGCAAAGACTGGGATAAATGGCAGAAAAACTTGCATGTGTAGATACTGATATTTGCGTAGATTTCCTTAGAAAAAAAGATCCTGGTTATACCCTTTTTATGCGATTTATCGAACAATACGAACCATGCGTAACAGCCATTACTGCGTTTGAACTTTTTCTCGGCCAGATGAAGATGAAACGTAAGACCGGGATAGATAACTTCCTTGAGCAATTTATTCTTCTCCCTTTCGATTACAAGGCATCAAAAACAGCGGCAGAAATACAGTCCCTGCTCGATATAAAAGGCAAAGGAATTGGGTTTCCCGACACTCTTATTGCAGGTATTTGTCTCGCCAACAACATATCTCTATTGACATTAAATACAAAACATTTTTCAAGGGTGTCAGGTTTGGAACTTATCATATTTGATTAATCCTCCAGGTTTGACCCTTCTCTGTTCACAGTTCACCATTCACAGTTTAAATCAAAAATCGCAAATCGTAAATCAAAAATTCCTTTCTCATTTTTCAACTTGACACCTTATATGTATAAAGTTACACTATAGTATAACTTGCCAAAGGAGATTTACAATGCGTTTTGCCGGTGTTAAAGAGCTTAAACATAAAACAATGGATATACTCAGGGCATCCAAAGATGAAGATATTGTTATAACAGCATATGGTAAACCCACTGCCATCCTTCATCATATAACCGATGATGACCTTGCCGATTATTTGATTGAAAATGACCCTGTATTTAAAAACAGGATTGAAGAAGCATATACAGAATATACAGCAAGCGGGGGCGTAACCGTTGATGCCCTTATACACAAATTGGAAAAACGGCGTGACGTTAAAAAAGTTTAAGGTCATATTTAGTCTTTCCGCTCAAAAAGAAATAGAAAACCTCGAAACAGATGATGCGATTCAGATCGCAAAGGATATAAAATCATACCTGGAAACCTCCCCGATTCCTTTTGGCAAAGCAAGAATTAAGAAGCTGACCGGCTTTGAACCACCCCTCTATAGAATGAGAAGCGGCGACTTCAGGGCATATTATCGTATTGTCTCCAATTAAGTTATAATACTGGCAATCACCAATAAAAAAGATAGCGAAAAGGTCTTGAAAAAACTTCAATAAGATCATCTTTGTTTCTCGTTCCTCGTCTTCTCCTGCTTCACGGTCTTACGCTCAGAAACGCATACGCCGGGACTACTTCAATTGTCTTACCGTCAATCTGTATCTTCTCCTCATCCTCGTAAGTCACAATTATCCCTTGTGTAATGCCTGTTTCTTCCATCGCCCTGACAAGCGCCTTTGTTTCCCGCTTTCTCACATTTTCTGTGCGTATCTCTTTTGTAACTTGAATGAGTCCCTGGTTCCCCCCGCTCTCCCTGTATATAAAATCCACTTCACCGCCATTGTTCGTTTTGTAATAGAACACCTCTTTATTCTCCTGTTTCAGTTTGAGAAAAACGAGGTTTTCAAGGAGATGACCCATGTTTTCAGAGAAATTGAATGAAACGGCATTTGCCAGACCTGTGTCAATTGCATAGACCTTTTTTGGGCTGTTGATCTGTTTTTTCACGGAAAAATCAAAGGCATTTACAGTAAACAGCAAAAAGGCATCCTCAAAGTATGCCAAATATTCCTTGATTGTCTTATCGCTCAAGCTGAGCAGTTTTGACAGACTGTTGTACGTATACAGAGAGGCAACATTCGATATGAGATAGAAAAAGAGATGCTCGAGGTCACCGGCCTTTTTAATTCCAAAACGTGGCGCAATGTCCTGATAGAGAATTGCCCTGGCATACATGACGAGGATTTCTTTTTTCATCATCGGCTCACTGATAAAAGCTATTTCCGGGAATCCTCCAAGCTGAAGGTATTCATCAAATATTTTCCTGACCCTGTGACGCTCTTTAATGAAGGAGACGGCATCGGTAGCGTCTATGTCCATAGATGCAAGGTACTCCACAAAAGAAAACGGGAATACTTCTACGGGAACGGTTCTTCCTGACAGGAGGGTAACAAGTTCAGATGAGAGAAGCCGCGAGTTTGAGCCCGTAACGATAAATTTGATATGCCCTTTTTCATAACGGGATTTTACAAATACCTGCCATTCAGGGAAGAAATGCACTTCGTCAAGCATACAGTAGATTAAGCCTTCAGGGGAGATTAGCTTTATATATTCTCCATAGATTCTGTCGAGATAAGCAATATCATTTTTGTATTGGCTGAATTGAGGGTTTTCAAGATTTAAAAAAAGGATGTTTCCGGGGCGGACCTTTTTT
>JAPLKF010000230.1 GCA_026388215.1 Pseudomonadota bacterium
TAATGAAAAGCCCTTCCAATAAATTTAAGTGCTGCTTGTTTCTCCGATCCTGATGATTCTGATTTCATATCTTTTTGTATTCCTTGCTTATATGTCAGGCAAAAATTCCTTTTTTTAAATATTGTCTACTGTTTGTTGCAACTACAGGAAAGACTTTATAGTTTAAGACTTTGTTCCGCTTATTTCAACAGGAATGGATTTATCCTGGACTCCAAATCCCCAAACAAAATCATCAACTGAATCGTCAACCAAATCATAAACCATATTTAAGACGAAAGAAATAAGATAGATGAAAAAGCTCTATAAAGCTCTTCCAGCTTAGCAATTTGATTAAAGATTGTATAACAGTCTATCATTAAAAGAAATAAAAACTTATATTTCAAGACCTGACCCCGAACGTTGCCTATAATTTTGAATGGTTAAGCCGGAACCCATGAAAGGGATCCGGCTTATTTCTTATACGGTGCTATAGCATTAATGATCAAACAGTTTCTGTATCTCATTTGCTTTCGATGTAGTTTGTAAGGCGAGCATCAGCAGTATTCTTGCTTTTTGTGGCGGAAGATTGTCTGCAAAAATAGCGCCTGCCTCTTTCAGCGTTTGGCCCCCTCCTAGAAATCCATAGACGGGAAGCACCCTGCCGTTAAAAACCCGTGTAGAAATAACTACGGGTATCCCTTTGCCTATTGCCTCTTTTATTGCCTCATACATAGGGATATTGACATTCCCCCAACCAAGCGCCTGTATAATAATCCCCTTTGCACCGGCTTTTACCGCTGCCCTGACAAGGGTTCCTTCTGCACCACCATACATTGAAACAATTTCGACGTACGGAAGCTTATCTTGCTTAAGTTGTATGTATTGTCTCCGTAATGGTGACCGGTAAAATATTACCCGGTCATTATCAGCATTACCGATGAATCCAAAATCCCCTGATTTAAATGTTTCTACGTCTGAAGTGTGTGTTTTGGTAACCTCACGTGCAGCATTTATCTGATTGTTGAGGATAATCATCGCTCCTTTCCCTATTGCATCAGGAGAAACACAGACTCGTGTAGCATTCAGGAGGTTTCGTGGACCATCAAAATCCTTCTCAGATGCATTTCTCTGTGCACCAATAAGGACAATGGGTTTTTTACTTGGAACTGTTAAATCAAGAAAATATGCAGTTTCTTCAAGGGTGTCTGTTCCATGAGAAACTATGACTCCTGCAACCTCCGGGCGTGACAGTGCTTTAACTATCTCCTTCTGCAAGCTGACCCAGCGGTCCTGATCCATATAATCAGACGGAACATTTGAGAGATTAAGTACTTCAATCTTCGCTATGTTTGCTATCTCCGGAACAGTAGAAACAAGATCTTCACCGGAAATAGCAGGTACAGGGGCTTTTTTTACAGGGTCAATCTTCATAGCGATTGTGCCACCAGTGGCAATGAGCTTAACTACTGGAAGCTCTGCTGTTACGATGAAAGGAAAAAAGAGAAATACCAACAACAGTGTGCTACTTAAAAACAGCTTTACTTTGTTACTTTGTTTTTTCATGCCAACCCCTCCTCTTAAAATATATTTAATATCAAGAAAATATAAAAATAAAGTGGATCCCTTCGTCAAGACAATTTTTTATCATTCCTAAGTTACAGCCCTGTATAAATAAACAATAGGGTCAGGTCTTGAATTATCAGTTTTTTTCAATT
>JAPLKF010000231.1 GCA_026388215.1 Pseudomonadota bacterium
CCATGAAATTCCACAGGAAATGGGTGATTTTGCAATTCTCCTTGAAAGCGGCTATACAAGGCAAAAGGCATTTTTTTACAACCTTCTCTCGCAGGCTGCCTCGTTGCTTGGTGCAGTGATCGCCTATTTTTCCCTCAAGACAGCGCAGGCTGCTATACCATACGTTCTTGCCATTTCAGCAGCAAGTTTTATCTATATTGCGCTTGCAGATCTCATCCCCGGCCTACATCGAAACCCAGCGCTGAAAGTCGGCATGGCACAGTTTGGTCTTATCCTTTTGGGCATAGGTACTATCGCGTTTTTCGCACTATACCATGGTTAAAAGAGTTAGGTAATGGGTATAAAACACCATTGCAATTTTGCAAGATAAGGCATTATATATGTTAATTACCCCTCTGGTTTGTCTCATATGTGGTGGAAGAGTACAATATCTTGACACATCTGTGATTATTAATTACAATGGCTCATGTCGATGTGAAATAACGTTGCGGAGTTATTGAATGAAGGTTGCCTATAAGGTCTGGCTTGATAATAATGGCAAGGCATTTGGGGAGGGTCCTTACCAGCTTCTAAAAAGGATCAAAAAAACAGGTTCCCTCCACAAGGCAGCTATGGAGATGAAAATGTCCTACCGTAAGGCGATTGAGGAAAAACTCGGGTTTTCACTCCTTGAAAGGAAGGTAGGAGGGACTTCCGGCGGAGGTTCTATAATCACCCCATCAGGCCTCGAATTGATGAACCATTACGAACAATTCCGCAAAGAAGTAAAAAAGGCGCTGGAAATCATCTATCATAAATATTTTGAATAACTAACCCCTTTACTAAAAACTCAATCTCTTGCCTATTTTTATCCTTGCTGGTATCCTTTCATTAAGAGCCTCATCTCAATGAAAAGAAAAACACAATTTTTAGCACAGGGAATAACAATAGTTTTTTTATATATCCTTATATGTATTGTTGTTTTCTCTATTAGCCTTCCTCACCCGCTTTACGCAAAAAATGCCGGGGAAGAGATTGATACCATAAAGAGTAGTGCAATTACTGTTCAATTCGAAAAACCCCTTTTAAATGCGGCAAAAGATTTAGTAGCCATATATCCAACTGCCAAGATGGAACTGGAAAAAACCCTTGAATGGAAAATTGAATTCCAGCCTGTAGTGTTACTGATAAAAAGCAGCAGTACCTTCCAGAGGATGGCAGGTAGTGACATTATTGTAGCCTTCGCCATTCCTGAAAGATACCTCATAGTAATCGATTATTCAAAAATGGGCGTACAACATTTTAAACTCGATACCACTCTAAAACATGAATTATGTCACGTTCTCCTCCACCATTATATTAA
The DNA here is from genome assembly GCA_026388215.1 of Pseudomonadota bacterium. Classification (NCBI taxonomy): domain Bacteria; kingdom Pseudomonadati; phylum Pseudomonadota; species Pseudomonadota bacterium. The sequence goes on from JAPLKF010000231.1 coordinate 1,343, forward strand.
AAACGACTTACCAAAATGGCTCAATGAAGGGGTTTCACAGTGGGCAAGTAGTGGCATGGCAGAGATTATCTCAGATACAAAATATTCAGCCCTCGATGAAGCCGTGCTATCTGAGAGATTTCTAAGATTTGAGGACTTGTCTGTAAACTTTCCTCAGGATAAGAATTCTCTTTTACTCGCCTACGAAGAAAGTAAAAGCATGGTGGAGTATATCGATATGAGGTTTGGCACCACAGGGTTATTGCAAATATTAAATAATATTAGAAATGGTTATGAAGCGCACAGAGCGATCCAGATGACTCTTCTTATGACCTTTGAGGAACTCGAAACAGACTGGCATAATTACCTCAGAAACAGCATTACCTGGTTTGTCTACCTTAGCAACAATCTATACAAAATACTCTTTTTTATTGCCGCACTGATAACGATATATGCCTTTATAAGAATCACAATAAAGAAACTAACACATAAGAAAAATACTGATGAGTGAACAGTAAAATCGCCTTTTGTTGACTTAAATTATACTTTATGGTTAAAAGGTGTTATGGAAAGGATACAGACGCTATATAGCGAGGAATTTCTCACAGACTACAGGACTGTTGATTGCGAAAACCCTGACAGGGTTACAGAAATCTATTTCAGGATCAAAGACATTACAGATTTTATAGACCCAGAACCTTGCACCATCTCTGACCTCAGACTGTGTCACAGTGAGTCTTTAATAAAATCTGTTGAACGAGGTGGTGAAGTCTTTGAAGTTGCAAAAAAGGCAGCAGGCGGGGCAATAAAAGCAGCTGAGATATCTTTACAAAACCCTGCCTTTGCGCTCATCAGGCCACCCGGTCATCATGCAGGATACAACTTTAATGGGGGTTTCTGCTTTTTCAACAATATGGCTATAGCTATAAAAAGGCTCTTATCCCGGGGTCTTATTCACAGTGCCCTTATCGTTGATATAGACCTCCACTACGGGAACGGAACATTCGATATCGTTAAAGAAGACGAGCATATAGCTTTCAGAAACATTGATGCATACTCGAAAGTGGATTTCTTTAAACAACTTGAGGATGCACTAAAAGATGCCTCAAAATTTGATATACTGGGATGTTCTGCTGGATTCGACATGTACATCAGGGATTGGGGCGGATTGCTCCTTACAGAAGACTATAAAAGGATTGGCAATTTACTTGTCTCTTCCAACCCACATTTTTTCTCTGTTCTTGAAGGTGGTTACTACATACCTGACCTTGGCATGAATGTTCATGCATATCTAAAAGGCATTCAGGAAGCTTGTTCGTAATTGCCATCCTCTCCTTCATCTCCGGTATCTATATTCAAGCCATACACCCCTTCCCTCTTAAATCTCTAATCATCCTTATCCTTGTTTTGGCGCCATTCATCCCACTCATCATCCGTAAAAGGCATAATCTCGCCATTCTCCTCACCTTTATCTGTTTCATGTTGATAGGTATGGTAAGGGTGGGGATTGTGATAATGGAACAACCAGCCATAATCATTGACGAAGATAAAGCAATCTATGAAGGTCTAATAATAGAAACATCCGTTAACACAAAGATCATAAGGCTCTCTAAACCTGAAAACATGGATGGCGTCAAGGCAATCTTCAGAACAGCTGACAACCTCAACATAAACGATAAAATCAGGATATTCGGACAGGCAAAGGAGTTGAACCTCACATTCAAGAATCCATATTTAACCACATGGAAATGGCTGAAAAGATTAGAAGGCATATCCTATGAGGTGAGGGGGACATTGATTTCAGTTGCCCCCGGAAAAAACCTGGTACATGCGTGGAGAAATCGGCTTAAAGAAAGGATAGAGATATCAGGCGCTAAGTATGCAAGCGTAATTAAGGCGCTGACCATCGGTGATACTACAGGTCTCGATGAAGACACAAAAACACTTTTTTTAAGGACAGGTACCTCCCATATACTCGCAATATCTGGCTCTAACATAGGTATTGTCACAGCCTTCTTCTTTTTCATTGCAAGGTTTCTCATAAGAAGGGTCTCGGTTCTGAGACATAGAGGGGATGATATAAAATATGCCGCTCTAATAACGATTCCCTTTGCATTTATGTTCATGTTGATTGCCGGTTCAGGCATACCTATCATCAGGGCTACTATTATGATAACTGTCTATATGTTCTCCCTCTTCTTTGAACGGGGCAGAAATATCATAAACACAATTGCCTTGAGCGCCCTTATAATACTCCTTGTTTATCCCCATTCTCTCTTTACACCCTCCTTTCAACTGACCTTTATGAGTGTCCTGTTTATCGTGATATTTACAGAAAAGTTCTTTTCATTGATAAGGATTGTAAATAAAATGGCGAAGTGGTTTCTTTTTTCCATTCTTACAACAATATCGGCAACCCTTGGGACCCTTCCAATCGTTATATATCACTTTTATGGTATAAACCCATTTTCTGTTATTCATAACATTATTGCCATCCCGCTTATGTGTATCCTTGCAATGCCAATGAGCCTTATTGGAATGGTATTGCCCTATGGTGAATATATATTGAGATTGGCCGGGGAAATT
>JAPLKF010000232.1 GCA_026388215.1 Pseudomonadota bacterium
AATTCCTTCACCCATACCTTATGCCTTATCTGCATAAGCCCATAAGCGCCCTTTTCACTTATCGCCTTTGGATTGCCACTCGATTTGACTTTGATAATTGCCTTAATCAATCTTTTATTGATAGGATTCTCGTATATTGCATGGTCTACCTTTGAAGCAAGGGTAAGAATTAGCAGAAATAAGACAGTGAAAATTATGGAAGTTCTCTTAATTTCTTAACCTTTCATCCTCAAAATCTTGCAGGACAGGGATTTGAACCTCAAACATGTCTCCTCCTCAAGAGAGGTATAACCTTTTTTTGAAAGGAGAAACTCTTCTACATCCTTTCTCATAAACCTGATTAACTTCCTGCTGATTTTGACATAGGGAAGAAGCTTTGTCTCCATGAGATGTTTTCTTATTATAGCTTTGTTCAGCTTCAATGTTTTTGAAAGCTCTGTTAAAGTCAAAAGCTCCAGCTCATCCGTTTCTTTTTCTTCTATCTGGTTCATATCAAGCTCCTTCATTGAAATATTACTTTTTTAGGGAAGAGAGGGCTTGTATATGCACCGTGAAAAAAACGTGAAAGAATCGTGAAATACAATACTGCATAATACTGTATAATACTAAATAAAAAGATAGGCCAAAATCCTTGTGTTTCCTTGAAGATACTTGATTTTTCAGGTGTGCCGGGTTTTAGTGTTAAATAATATCCATTTATGGTGTATATAGCAGGGATTTGATTTCAGGGAGGGTGTTTGAAAGCAATCTTTTTCGATAAAAAACTCAATTTTGTGAGAAACTATCCGACGCCTGTACCGGGTGCGAATGAAGTCCTTGTTAGAATCAGCATGACGGGTATTTGCAACACTGACCTTGAAATTATAAAAGGATATATGGGTTTCAGGGGTATCATAGGGCATGAATTTGTGGGGGTTGTTGAAAAGATAAATGGAAAGACCCAGCGTTTGATCGGAAAAAGGGTAGCAGGTGAAATCAATTGTGGCTGCGGTACATGTGACTGGTGTAGAAAAGGTTTAAAAAATCATTGCCCTGAGAGAACAACCCTCGGAATTGTAAAGAAAGATGGTGCCTTCGCTGAATATATAACCCTTCCGAATGATAATTTATTAGAGGTTCCGGAAAATATTTCAGATGAAGAGGCAGTCTTTACTGAACCATTAGCAGCGGCCTTTGAAATCATGGAACAGATTCACATAAAACCTGCAGATAAGATCCTTGTTATGGGTGATGGAAAGCTTGGAATACTTTGCTCCCTTGCCCTTAACCTTGCGCACGCAGATGTTACGCTTACGGGGAAGCATGAAAAAAAACTCAAGATTGCAGAGGGTCAACACGTAAGTACAGTTAAGCTTAAAGATTTAAAAGTAAGGAAGGCATACGACGTTGTTGTTGAGGCAACAGGGGCAGCGGAAGGTTTTGGAATGGCCCTTCAGTTAGTCAAACCGAGGGGAACTGTGGTATTAAAAAGTACTGTTGCAGAAGTGAGGGAAACGAACCTTGCCCCGGTAGTAATTGATGAAATAAGTGTGATTGGTTCACGGTGTGGTCCATTCAAAAAGGCACTCAGGGCATTGTCAGGAAAGCTTGTTGATGTAAAACCTCTTATTACAGGGATATACCCATTTGATAGGGCG
>JAPLKF010000233.1 GCA_026388215.1 Pseudomonadota bacterium
GTTCTCTAAATAAAGATTAATAGGGTCAGGAAATTCCCTACTATACAGAGACAGGTGGTTCAAATAGATCTGCCGTAAAAGATATCTTTGTTTTTCGTCGTCGATCTTTTGAATCATGGAATCTTCTCTGATTCGATAAAAAAAATAAACATCTGGCAGTTTGTGTACCTTTCTACCCATCTCAATAAGAGAAAGCCAGAAATCCCAGTCCTCATAACCGTAAATCATATTGGTATTATAACCACCAACTATTTCCCAGTCACGTTTTCTGAAAAAAGCGCTGCAGAATATCTGGTTCTCTATAAGCTCCTGCTGGAGGCTATATTCTTTAAGTTCCCATCGTCCAGTCTTTTCACCAAAAAAAACAGCATCGCAATATACAATACCGACACTTGTATCACTATCGAGTATTTTTGCTGCTTCTTCTGCATACATAGGGCCAATCTTATCATCAGCATCAAGCGGCAGGATGTATTCGCCTTGAGATTCTTTAATACCTGCATTGCGAGCAGCAGCCAGGCCCTGATGGGGAATTGTAAGAACCCTTGTTTTAGGTTTGGTATATCCAGAAAGTAAGCGGTTTGTCAATTCATCTGCTGAGCCATCGTTGATAATGATGATTTCAAGATCCTTGTATGTTTGATTTATAACACTTTCTACGGCATCATTAATATACTCCCCATGATTATGGCAGGGTATGATGATTGAGATTTTTGGCATATTATTTTACCTCTAATAGTAAAATGTTACACCATCTATGGTTGTCACACTATATTTTTTTAATAAACTTTTATGAATTCTTGTTGAAAAAAGTGAAAGAAGAAAATGAATATAACTCCCTTTCTGGAGAGGGTTTTGTTTAATAGACTTCAGGAAGTATTTTCGTCCTTCTCCTTGATTACCTGCAAGGGAATAAAGCATTCCAAGCCGTTTTAGAATTATGCTGAAAGTTTGGGAATTTTTAGACAGGTCAACACGATATTTCTCTATCAATTTTCCCCTCGCTATAATCTTCGCATTCAAATCAACTGATATTTGCTCTCCATGAACATGATGTTTTGCTACTATATCTGGGACAAAATCAAAATCATAGTATTTTGAAAGTCTTATCCACATATCCCAGTCTTGACAACTTAGGAGCGTTTCATCAAAAAAACCTGCCTTTTGGAAACACTTCTTTTTAATGAGAGGTGTTGGACTTCCTAAGATACAACTTTCGAGGAGATTACTATATATGTTCCCTCTCAAGGTTGGGATAATCTCAGACATAATTTCCCCACTCTTTTCAGAAACATAAAAGAATCCGCCATAGATTACACCAATTTTCCCAGATGATTTTTGGAACTTGATCACCTGTTTCTCTAACTTCTCTGTTAACCATTCATCATCATCATCTAAAAGTCCTATATATTCTCCTTTTGCAGCATTAATTCCGGTATTCCTTACCACTGCTCCACCCTGATTTTTTTCATGCTTAATATATCTGATCCTTTTATCTTGTTCTTGAAATTCTTTAATTACTTCCTCTGTATTATCCATTGAACCATCATCCACCACAATTACTTCAAAATCCTGATAACTCTGCTTCAAAACACTCTTAATCGCCCTTCCTATAAGATGCGCTCGATTATACGTCGGGATAATTACACTTACAATTGGTTTTTCTTTGCTCATCTCTGGCATTTTATAGCTCTTTTTTTTGTCTTTTAATCTATTGTAAATATTCTCAAATACCCTATATGTTTTCTCAATTTTAAACCCCGCTCTTTGAATAGCCAGCTTTTCCTATTTTCCAGTCATTTTTATCATCGATTTTTTTCATATTTTTCAAACACCTCTACCAAAACCTTCTCCATTGCATCCCAACTGTATTTATCTATACACTTTTGCCGAGCTTTCCACCCCATCTTTTCTGCTTCTTTCGATTTATTTAATACATACTCAATAGCTTTTACTAATTTTTCTTGATTTTCAGGCTCTACGGTCCAGCCACACCCATCTAAAATTTCCGGAAGATCAGATACCTTTGTTGCAATTATTGGCTTTGCCATTGCCATTGCATCAAACACTTTCGCTGGGACCTGACCAAATGTTGCAAGGTTCTTTCTTTGAGGTATTACTATAACATCAGACATAGCCAAAAATTCGGGAACCTTTTCAAATGGTTGCAAACCAAAATCAATAAGTCTTTTTTTGCCCAATCTTTTTTTAGCAGTTTCAACTAAATTTAGACAATAGACGTCTTTGTAATCAATTCCAACAATAACTAAGACAACATCTTGGTTTTTAATTAATTCTACGGCTTTTATTAAATCTTCTATTCCCTTATGTGGTCTTAGAGTGCCAAAAAACATCACAACTTTCTTATTTCTTTCTATTTGATATTTTTCCCTGATTAGATATTTATCAAATTTTGCAGGATCAAAAGTATCTGTATCTCTACCATGCCAGACAATTACCCCGCCAAATTTATCTTTTAGAAAATTGTTTGACACGGTAATCTCATCTGCAAAACGTGATAGCTTTTCACCAAACAAAGTATTCCAGTACGAGTCCATTCTATACAGAAAAAGAGTAGAATCTACTAAAGATTTAAAAAGATGAGTAAGAGGTAAGTTGTTATAAGCTTCTTTTATAAATCCCATCTGCCAGTCATCAATATCTAAAATTAATGGTTTACTATTAAACACTTTTTTAAATAATCCCACCCCAAAACTGGTAAAAAGAGGTTTTGAAGCGTAAATAATATCCCCATCTATCTTTTTGACCAAATCCTTAATCAGCCAGTAAGGTTTAAACCTGCCATAAATTTTAACAGATTTATACGTTATGCTTTTGTCATTCTCAACAGGTTTCCAAATACCATCACCAAAAACGGGACCAATAATTTCCACTTCGTGATGTCTTTGTAAAATTTTAGCCAATAAGTATGCTCTGCCAAGACAGTTATGTGAAATATCAAGGGTTAAAATTGAGATTTTCAATGATCCCATTTTGCTCCTAATTTTCTACATACAGCAGTAATATAACGATATTCTTTAAGAAGTGAAACTCTCTCCAATTTAGCTCCCCCAGCTTCTGGATTATACAAACCAGGCAGCAAGAGTCTTAATACTTTTTCCAAAATAGGCGAGAAAAATAATTTGTTTTTTGGTCTTTGTCCATATACTTCCAAAATTTCAACATTATCCCTCAAAGCTGAGATGAATTCCTTTGTTGAGTATTCTATCATGTGGTAAAGATTGTCAGGTGGTTCTCTGAGTGACTTACCAGGAGACGTTAACCTTCGGTTAGGGCTCGATATTATTAGTAATCCATCTGGCTTCAGCACTCTAAGTAGCTCTGAAAGTGCTCTTTCTTGGTCTTTGACATGCTCAATGGTCTCAAAGCAGACAATTGCATCAAAATAGTTATCAGGGAAACGAATATTCAAAATGTCACCCACTGTAAAATCCAATCTCTCATCCTTATATGTACTAAGCGCAAAATCGATAGCCTTGTTTGAAATATCTATACCAAGGACTGTTGAGCCACCTCCTTCATAAAGTATTTTAGAACCATAACCGGTTCCACAAGCTATGTCGAGGACTGCCTTTCCTTTAACATATCTACTGGCACATTGATAGCGCGCAACATGGTCTAACCATATCCTCTGAGGTGTATCTCCCTCAATAACTCTTTCACCTGTGAATCTTAAATTGTAGTTATTTGCTATACGTGATGATGAAGAAATATCTTTTTCATCTTTTATGCATTCAACTCTTATACAAGACCATTCTTTAGCGTGATCATCTTGTGCATCTTTTTTCTCAAGGTTGGTAAATCCACACTCTTTTAATACTCTTGTTAATCTTGCAGTATTATATCCAAATAGATGATAATCTCCTTCAAATCTTTGTAATCCAAAAATCCCATCTAACTGTCTTTCATCCCCTTCCAGATACCTCTTAACGATTTCGTCGAAATCAGGGCATTCAATGATTAATTTTCCTCCCTCCACTAAGATTCTGTGCCACTCTTTCAAAGTTTTTGGCAAATCATGTCTAGGCAAATGCTCAATGACATGATAAGTTTCAATTAATTCCACTGAGTTATCTATGTAAGGTAGCTTCCTTATGTCACAGACTAAATCTGTAGCTCTTGTTTTCCTCCAATCAATATTTATATAACCCTCAAAGTGTCGGCTCCCGCAGCCAAGCTGCAACCGTAAAGGATTCTTGTCCCTTATCCCAAGTTTATATCTCCATTTAACCAAGGCAGGATTTATGTTGCGGCGAAGTCTATTCAAGAAACCTGAATCGTAATAAGCACCTTCAAGCTTAACTGCTTTTCTATGCAAATCGGCCTTGAGGTGGTTATCCAGTATGTTAATTATCTTTTTAGCTAATTCTTTAATCATGTTTGGTTGCTCCCAAATAAGTAAAGATCTGTCCTATCATATCTCTCATCTTATATCCTGAAATTCTATCCCAAAAATATATAACCCCACAGTAAATAATGCCAACAAGAAGCACCAGGAGAAAAAAACTAAGCATATTGTCTCCGAGCAATAAAAACGTCTGTGCTAAAAACACAGCTAATGCCATTAGCAATGCAGCGCTGACCGGTATAATTATCAGTCTGGAAAAATCCCTGTGTGTGAATTGTATAATATTTCTTGTCTCTTTAGTGATTAGTACTAAAATTAATATATTAGGGATAACAACTGCTAAAGATGTTCCTAAAATACCCCATTGAATGGTCAAAGGATAAATAATCATAGCCATTGTGATTAATTGAATGCTTGAGAGTTTTGTCTGAATTTTCGGTCTCCCCACACTATGAAGGATTGGTCCCATTGTTGCTCCAATTGACCTGGTCACCCCGAAAATACATAGCATCTGCATCGCTGGCACCATGGGCATCCACTTATCAGTCAGAAATATTGTGGTGAATTTGGGAGCTAAAACAAATATCCCCACAGCTAAGGGGATTGAAATAAAAGCGGTAAACTGGAGCGTTTTAAGGTAGGCATCTCTCAAGCCGGGTAGATTATCTTGCAGCTTGGAATAAGCTGGGAAGGCAACTTGAGATATGACATGAGTTATCTCTGTAGCCGGGGCATTGGAAATTTGGTAAGCCATTTGATAAAAACCCAACGCTGTTGCACCCAATAATTTCCCCACAAAAATGTCATCACCTTGAGTAACCAAAAAAATTAATATACTTGACCCCAAAATCCACTTTCCAAATCCAAAAAGCTCCTTTGCTTTTCCCAAATCAGAACTTAAATGCGGTCTGTAAGGATGGACAATATAACTCACAACACATCTTGCTGCATTTCCTGCAAGCAAGCCGAAGACGAGTGCCCATACATTTCTCAATATCAAAACAGCGGAAACTGCAACGATAAAATCGGCTAATGTTCCTGCAAATTGATATATAAACTCTTTATTGAATTCCAATTCCTTCTGGAAATAGATAACACCGATATTGGTAAATGCTCCGAGAAAAAAAGAAAATCCAATAACTTGGATTACAGGTTTTGCTTCTGGTACGTTAAAGAAAATTGCAGCGTAAGGCGCGATGAAATAGAGAATTACGAATAGAACAAAACCTCGTAATATTAGAACGGTCCATGCTGAATCAAGGTGAGGTTTTATGTCTTCTTTTTTTTGTATCAAAGCAGCCTGAAAACCCGTCTGGGAGAAGGTTTCTAAGGTTGCCATCGTTAAAAGAGCTATGCCCATTAAACCGAAGTCGTGAGGTGCGAGGATACGAGCAAGGATCACAAGCCTTGCTAAATTGAACAGTTTCTGAACTATCCTGAATGAAAATACCCAAAAACCACCTCTAACTACACGCTGCGAGAGGGTTTCGCCGGGTTCCGCCACATTGTTGATCATTTTCTTGATGTTTAGTTTATGCATGTGCAATCCAATCATTATTTTTCAAACGTTCGTAATCTTTCTTTTAAATATAGTATTAACCTATCACGGGAGATAAATTCTCGTGCTTTGACGCTTGAGGTAACAAACATATTCTCCTCAGCATCTTTGAGATTGTTTTGTGCTATTGCAAGGGCTTTCTTATGATTCCCTTGTGTATACTCCATTTCAGCCCCAAGGTCTTCTAAAAGATAAAAAAAGACGCCATTAGGATTCCTGAATATCCTGTATTTTTCCTTGTAAGAGCTCATTGATGCTATTATCCTCTTTGCCTCCTCATGGTTCTCTTGGGCGAGATAAAACTTTGCACATCTCAACGCATAGTACACAGAAGCAGGGTAGTACAATAGAGCCTCTTTATAATACAATTCAGCTTTGTCTCGATTATTAAGGATTTCATATCCAACCCCTTGCGTAAACATCAATTCTGAATCCTTTT
>JAPLKF010000234.1 GCA_026388215.1 Pseudomonadota bacterium
TCATTTATCGTAAACAGTAAACCCTACAGGGAAAGTACAGGCACAAAAGATAAAAGGCTTGCAGAAGCCATACACGGGAAAGTTCTTACAAAGATTGTTGAGGGAAAGTGGTTTGGGATTAACCCTGCAAAAGCATATACCCTCGATGAGCTTATGGAAAAGTTTATGAGGGAGCATGCACCTAGGAGGGAGAAAAACACGCAAAAAAGTTATAAGGTTTCGCTGAACAACCTTACAAAATTTTTTTCAATGATGTCTCTCTCCGAAATAACACCCAAAACAATTTCCGCATACATGGAAAAAAGGCTTGAAGAAGGGATAAAACCTGCATCTATAAATAAAGATTTTTCAATGCTTTCAAAGGCTTTTAACCTTGCCATGAAGGAGTGGGAATGGACAAATGAAAATCCGTGTATGAAGGTAAGTAAGCTTCAAGAAAACAACAAAAGAATTAGGTGGCTTACCCCTGATGAGGAAAAAATGCTCTTAGATCTTGCAAAGGGGTACTTAAAAGGGCAGTTGTTAGAGATAATACTTGTTGCCCTTTATACAGGTATGAGGGAAAGTGAAATTCTGGATCTCAGGTGGGAAGATATAGATTTCAATCAAAAGATAATTATTATCCTGAAAACAAAGAATAAGGAACCAAGGTCCATACCAATAAATCAAACTATTTACACGTTACTTGCTGCAAAATCTAAAATAAGAAGCATATCAGGTTATGTTTTTACAACAGGGAACGGTACAAGGATAGGAGTAGGGAATATGCTCATGGTTTTTTCTCTTGTTACAAAAAATGCAGGAATAGAAAACTTCCGATTTCACGACCTCAGACATACCTTCGCAACAAGGCTTGTTCAAAAAGGTGTAGATATATATTCGGTAGCTAAACTTCTTGGCCATAAGAACCTTGCAACAACGCAAAGATATGCCCATCATTCAACCGAAAGTTTAAGACCTTTTGTGCTGCTTATGGACCAGGATTCTCAAAGGATTTAATCCGAATATTTCACGTTTCTTTCACGTTTGGGTACAAAAGAGGAATAAGACCTTTTATAACCCCTTGATAATTCTCATGGTTTATGGAAGATTTAAATCTCTGACTAAATAATTCACAATTCTTATTTATAGTTAGGGACTTTAAAAAATATGTCCTGAGATTTCAGGCATTGTTTCCACTTTAAACTTAAGGAATACCCTTATGTTTTTTGTTTAATCCTTTTCATCTCATACATCAACTTATCAGCTTCTGAGAGTAATTCGTCAACAGAACACGGGGCATCCGGGTCATAATGTGATATACCAGTACTCATGGAGACCTTAAATTTTCTTCTTGCCTGTTCGTTGTAACGATTGATATTGTGTTCCAGACGATTGAGGATATACTCTTCTTTGTCACTTTGTGTCTCGAGGGCAAAAACCACAAACTCATCCCCACCAATTCTCGCAATAATATCTGATTCTCTGAAGGTTTCCTTAAGGATGCTGGATGCATCAATTAAGGCATTGTCACCTTCAGTATGGCCAAGGTTGTCATTGATCCATTTCATGTTGTCGAGGTCTGAAAAGAGGAGGACAACCTTTTTTTGCACACGGTCTGCAATTTTGAGGTGTTGTTCAGCGAGTGTAAAGAAACCTCTCCTGTTATACAGGCCTGTGAGTTCATCTTTCAGGGAAAGCCCTTTGAGCTCTTCCTCCAACCTTTTTTGTTTCGTTATATCTTCAACGATTACGAGGAGCTTCCTTACCCCCTCTTGCTCTAAGGGGATACCGATAAAGTTTCTCACCGTTTCTTTTTTCCCATAATAAGAGATATACCTGACTGATTCCACTGTGAATGATTCACCCTTTAAGCCTCTTTGAAACCTTTCAGATAGCCCTATTTCTCTATAAGTGGGGAGGTTTAATAAGTTTGTACCTATTAGCTGTTCATGGGTAGACCCTGAAATCTCAAGCATTGCATTGTTTATGTATTCGATCTTCCCTGTTTCATCTATTACGTAGATGCCAAAAGGTGCGTTATCGGTAATATCTCGGGTTGTCTTGTATGCCTTTTTGAGGTTCTCTTCCATGACGGTTCTCTCTGTGATATCTTCGCAGGTCGCTAAGATTTCACCTGTTTCAAGTTTCACGGGCATAAATTTGGCTATTTTTTTCGTACCGTCCTTACAGGTTGTAGTAAAAACCTTTGGAAATTGTTCCCCTAATTGAGCACTCTCAACAGTATGAACCCATTCACCAATTACGGTCTTTCTATATTCTTGATCAGGATATGCCTTTCTGAACCATGTTCTTCCATCTGGTATCTCGCTTATATCGTATCCAAAAAGTGTTTTATGTTTTTGGTTGATGTATTTTATTGTACCGTTTTTGTCCATAAGTGCAAGCCCGAAGGGGGCACTTTCGGCAAGGATTTCAAACCGTTCCCTCTCTATCCGGAGTGTCTGTTCAATCTCTCTCCTCTCGGTGACATCACGGATTGTCTCGATTGCACCAACGACATTTCCCTCGGGGTCATAGAGGGGTTTCGCCTTTGCCCAGAGATACGCACCATTTTTCCCGAATGTAGAAATGAAGAGTTCTGTGTAAAGGATGTCTTTATCCCTTTTCACAAGGGGATACCTCTTTTCAATTGTTTCGTCCTCTGGCGAGAGGACGAGATCGACGAGAATCGGTCTTCGTGTTCCGTAGAAGGGTATACCGTATTCGTACTTGCCTTTCCCCACCATGTCTTTCGCCATCACACCTGTCATTTCTTCTATCGCTTTATTCCACGCAATGACCGTGCCTTGCTTGTTGATGACGAATGTTGCATCGGGGAGGTAATCGATAATGTCAGTCATGCGTTTTTCGGATTGCTGTAAGGCCTCAATCGCCCTCGTCCTTTCGGTAATATCCTCAAAGGCGACTATTGTTCCAACTGTCTCGAGTGTTACAGGAATGAAATTTATCACCTTCTTTGAACCGTCTTTGCACGTGACTGTGAAGACCACCGGCCCTTGTTCTCCTAATTTTGCTTTTTCAAGAACACTCTTCCACCTTGCAATGACAGTATGCCTGTACTCTGTGTCGGGATATGCCTTTCTAAACCACGTTCTCCCATCGGGGATATCATTCAGGTCATAACCGAATATCTCTGTAAATTTTGGATTTACATAGGTATATTGGCCGTTATTGTCAATCATTGCAATGCCGAAAGGGGCGTTTTCTGAGAGCATCATAAATCTTGTTTTCTCGTTATCGAGTGACTCTTCGGCGACCCTCCGTTCTTCTTCAATACCTATAGCAGATGCGAGGATTTCCATGATGCTCCTGTCAAATTTACCAGGAACAAAATCTCTCTGATATACCACACAGAGAGAACCTATTGGTGTATTCCCTATTTTGACTGCTTTCCCCATGTAGGTTTTTAAATTGTAAAGGGCTACATTAGGGTCGGTTTTGAAATATTTAGAGTGTGGAAGGTCCCGGACAATGAATATATCATCCCCGCCACGCTGTATCACATCATAGCATATATGTCCATCAGCTTTATCTGCTGGATTATGATCAGGTGGAACATTCCATTGCCCAATGGAACAGAGTAAACCCCCGTCAAGGCGGTTGTATAGTGCACAGACAGCGCCTAAGACTTCCCCGCACAATTGAGTGATGTTATTAACATTTTCAGATGCATTTGTGGTAAAACTTAAAAAGCACCTGTTGACCTTCATCAATTGCTCTTCAATTCGTTTTAATTCCGTGATGTCTATGGAAATCCCCACTAACCCGGCGGTTGTACCATCAGGTTTTGTAAATGTTGATTTATAATCGATATACGTCCGCGTGATTCCGTTAGCAAGTGTGGTACATGATTCATAAATTTTCTTGCCCGGGTTTTTCACTAATTCAATATCTATATTGTGGTGGACTGATGCCTGTTCCCGATCTGGCATGAGATTAATGACCGATTTCCCTACGATTTCCTCTCTTTTCATGCTGTATAGTTCCTCAAAAGCCTTATTACAGCCGAGATATACCCCCTTGGTGTCCTTATAGAAGACAGGGCTTGGTACATTGTCGATCATTATCTTCAATAGCTGGAGCTCTTCCTTGAGTCCATCTACCATTCCTTTTAGTGTGGTTTCTGAATTTTTAAGTTCTGCATTTGTTTTGAGGAGTTCTGTCAGTTCTCTTAAGAGTTGCTCTTTCGTTTTATTCTTGTTACCCATAATCTATCCCCCTTACAGGCAATAGGCTCTTGCTAACCGTAAACTATTGTGAATGAACTATTCAAATTTAAACCCATTATTTTTAAACAGTTTCACACATACTTCAACAACTTG
>JAPLKF010000235.1 GCA_026388215.1 Pseudomonadota bacterium
AGTCATCTCGTCCATGGGTTTTGCAAAACTATGAATATCCACAACCTCCAATCTGGAGTTTATAAATATTATATCAAGAGGGATTAAAGTGTCTTTCATCCAAAAAAACCTTATATCATCATCATCGAAGATAAAGAGCATACCCGCATTTGAATCAAGATATTTTCTAAACATTAGCCCCCTTGAGTGCTCCTCAGGTGTAGTAGCAAGCTCAACTCGAAAGCGACACAAAATCTTCTTATCACCTCTATAAAAACTAACCATTCTGTCAAAAGCCAGTCCATCTCGACAATTGAAAACAATTAACGATAAAACCAGCGTAATGGCTACTATAGAAAAATGGTGAATATATCTTGTTTGAAGTTTAAAGTTCGGAGCTTGGAGTTTTTTTATATTCTGATTTCTGGCTTCTGACTTCTGACTTCTCATTCCAAACTCAACACTAATCACTATCCACTATTCACTATCAACTATTCACTGATTTATAACGATGGCGTAAAAACTCAATTATACCGGGTAAAATTGAGATGAAGATGATAGCAAGTATAACAAGGGTAAAATTATCTTTTACAACAGGCATGTTACTAAAATAAAAACCTGCAAACACAAAGACAGCAATCCATGCAATACCTCCCACAACATTGTAGCTGATAAACCGCCAGTATGTCATACTACCGATTCCTGCCACAAATGGTGCAAATGTTCTGATAATAGGAATAAATCTTGCGATAATGATAGTCTTTCCACCATATTTTTCATAAAACTGGTGGGTGCGGTTCAAATATTCCCTATTCAGGAAACGAACATTTTCCCTATGAAAAACCTTTGGACCAACAAAATATCCAATCCAGTAATTCACTGTATCTCCTGCCACGGCTGCAATAGAGAGAATAATAAATAACCATGATACATCCAGTGAACCCTTGGCAGCAAAAGTTCCTGCAGCAAAAAGCAGAGAATCTCCTGGTAAAAGAGGAGTTGCCACCAGACCTGTTTCACAAAATATTATGAAAAAAAGTATCAAATATGTCCAGAGACCATAATTTTGAATAACTGTACTGAGATGAATATCAATATGCATAAAAAAATCGACAAAGATCTTAATCAACTCCATATATTCTCCTCAAGGTCCAGCTATCAATAACAAAAGGTTTTACTCCGAACACCGAACTAAAACCATAATTCCGCATGTATACTACAACGATATGACGTGAGAGTCAATTAAGGGCGTATTGCATTTCATCTTACGTTCATATATCCGATTCAACGTGTCAAGACCTTTTATTGCTTTGTTCCGAAACCTTGTTCCGAAACCTTGACAAACCTTAAAAAGGTGTATATTTATATTATCAATCAACACAATGGAGGTTTTATGAATCAGATGAAAACCTTCTTCTTAATGGTTGTTTTAACTGTAATATTTGTAGCCTTAGGAAGTTTAATAGGCGGCAGAACCGGTGCTTACATAGCCTTTTTCATCGCCTTTATAATGAACTTCATAAGTTACTGGTTTTGTGACAAAATAGTCCTTAAAATGTATGGCGCAAGGCCAGTAACAGAAAGTGAAGCCCCACAACTATACAGTATAATCTCATCCCTTTCACAAAAGTCATCCATTCCTATGCCAAGGGTCTACATAATAGAGAACGAGAGTCCAAATGCCTTTGCAACTGGTAGAAACCCGTCAAATGGGGTTGTTGCTGTCACAACTGGAATATTGAGAATATTAAATAGAGACGAACTTGAAGGAGTTCTTGCCCACGAGATTTCACACATAACGCACAGGGATATACTTATACAAACTGTAGCTGCAACCCTCGCAGGGGCAATTACAATGATTGCAAACTGGGCACGCTTTGCAGCCTTTTTTGGTGGAGGAGGCAGCGATGATGATGAAGGCGGTGGGAATATCGTAAGCGTAATCATATTCTCAATGCTTGCAGTCTTTGCTGCTATGCTTATACAACTTGCCATTTCAAGGTCAAGGGAATATCTTGCTGATGATGGAGGGGCAAAGCTTTCTGGCAACCCTTTATTCCTTTCAAATGCATTAAAGAAATTACATGCAGGGGTTGCATATAATCCCATGAACGATGCAAACCCATCTACAGCGCCTATGTTTATAGTCAATCCATTCACTGCAAAAGGCGTATTATCACTTTTCAGCACTCATCCTCCAATAGAAGAAAGGATCAGAAGATTGGAGGATATGGCATATAGAAGATAATTTTGGAAATACCTTTAGAGCACTATCTATCAAGATAATAAAAAAGGTTGAAGAAGGTTTTTTTCTTGATGATACAATAGACGACTATTTTTCAAGGTATAACCTCTCAGATACACAAAAGGGCTTGGTATATGAAATCACTTCAGGTGTGGTGAGATGGAAAGGCTATCTTAACTGGGTGCTCTCCCAATACGTGGAAAAAGAAATAAAAAAGGATATAAGATACATTTTATGGATAAGCCTTTACCAGATAGCCTTTATGAAAAAGGCACATTACCATATAGTAAATGAAACAGTAGAGTATTCAAAAAAAGAAAAGGGTAAAAAGGTTGGAAATTTTGTGAATGCAGTGTTGAGAAAATTTGTAATGGAAAAAAATAATCTCCCCCGTCCTCCATTGCGCTCTGATTTAAAGAATGGGGTTCACAGTTCACTATTCACTATTCACAGCCTATCAATAACCTATTCATTTCCAGAGTGGCTTGTGGAAAGATGGTTTAAAAGATTCGGGCAGAAGGGAACAGAGAGACTTCTTTCTGTTCTGAACAAAACACCGGACTTTGCAATTAGAATAAACCTCAAAAGGATTACAAGGGACGAGGTGATACATCACTTCGAAAGTAAAGGCATAAAGACAAGAAATGGGATATTCTTAGAATCAGCTCTCCACATAGATAAATTGGGACCCGTATTAAAGGATGAGCTTTTCAAAAAAGGCCTTATCAGCATTCAGGACGAGGCATCCCAGCTTGTTGGTTGGTCAATACAACCACAAGATGGTAACTCAATACTGGATGCCTGTGCAGGGTTGGGAACAAAAACCCAGCAAATAAAAGAATATTCCCATAACTCGTTTATTGTAGCTATGGATAAGGAAATAAAAAGATTAAAATTAATAAAAAAAGGAACAAATCTGGTCAAGGGGGATGCCCTGAACCGTCCTTTTAGAAAAGAGGCTTTCAACATCATACTACTTGATGCCCCCTGCTCGTCACTTGGCATTATAAGAAAACATCCAGAGATCAAATGGCGAAGGAAAGAAAAGGATATTATCAACTTCGGTAATTATCAGTTGGACCTTTTAAAAACTTTATGGGATAGCCTTAAAACAGGCGGTTATTTGATATACAGTGTCTGCTCTTTCGAACCAGAGGAAACCCTGAATGTTATAGAAAGGTTCAAAAAGGAAAAAAAGTTTATACTTGAAAATCCCCTTCCGTTCCTGTTTAATAAAAAATACTTTTTATCCTTGCCCCATGAAACAGGTATGGATGGTTTTTTCATAGCAAGGCTCAAAAAATTATGAAGTGGATAAAGGTTTCCCTATATTTTGCTGTACCCATAATAATGTTTATCCTTTCTGCATATCTGACAATAGATATTCTGCTCAAAAAACAGGAAAACACAATATGTCCGGATGTGAGGGGAAAAAATGTTGAGGAAGCTAAACGCCTAATTGAAAGCAAGGGGCTCACACTAAGCGTTTTGAGATACGAAAGAAGAAACGATGTTCCATACAACCATATAACAGTGCAAAAACCCGAGGCAAACATACCTATAAGAAAAGGACGAACAGTAAATGTACTTGTATCAGAAGGACCAGAACTTGTTGGAGTTCCGATGCTTGCAGGGCAACCGCTCCAACACGCTGAAGAAATATTGAACGAAAGGCATATTGGGATAGAAAAAACTATATATGTACCGCATGCAAAAACAGGAATGGTAATCGCCCAGATACCTAAGGGCGGTGAAAGCATGCTTGAGGGAAAAAAGATGGTACTCTTTATAGGCAGTGAGCAAAAAACATACTACTTAATGCCCGATATAAACGACGCAAACGTCCTTCAGTTCATAGAAGAAATGGATACAAAAAAGATTAAATATAAAACAACCATTGAAAAAGGTGGGCACATTACCCCGGGGTCTAAAATTAGAACATCCATATCCCCAAAAACTATCTTTAATGGAGAGGATGAAATTTTAATAAATATTAATCTTGGAGGATGAAATGAGGAGAGTTCAGATAGCCCCTTCTATTCTGTCATGCAATTTTTTAAACCTTGAGAAAGAAATAAAAGATGTTGAAAAGGCTGGTGCAGACCTTATACATATTGATGTAATGGACGGTCACTTTGTCCCTAACATAACAATCGGGCCAATGATCGTAGAAGCAATAAAAAAGATTTCTTCCACCTATCTCGATGTCCATCTGATGATAGACAACCCGGAAACCTTTGTAGAAAATTTCATACAGGCAGGGGCAGATATTGTTACCATCCACGCAGAGGTTGATTCCCATATTTTTAGAACTATAGATATCATAAAATCAAATGGTAGAAAGGCAGGGGTATCTTTAAACCCATCTACCCCGCTTAGCTCTATAGAGTACATTATAAATGAACTTGATCTCATTTTAATAATGACAGTCAACCCGGGTTTCGGTGGGCAAAAATATATCCCATCTATGGAAGAAAAAATAAAGAAAGCAAGAAGGATGATAGATAAAACAGGGAAAAAGATAGACCTTGAGGTGGATGGCGGTATAAAAGCCCGCAATGCAAAAAAGGTAGCGGATGCAGGAGCAAATATACTCGTCATGGGCACAGAGATATTCCATAGTAAAAATTACAAAGAAAAGATACAGGAAATAAGAAAAAGGTTAAAAGGATAAATCTTGGAACTGAAAAAACAAAAGGCATATATAAGGGTTTTTGAGATTGCATGTAATGAACTGTTAAATTCCAACCTTCAAAAACAACTTAATAATGCAGGGTTAAAATTTGAAACACAGGGCAATAAATATAACATAAAGATACCTTATTTTGATGAGATTATCGCAATGATGGCACCCGGATTTTCTTTCAAAAGCTCGAGGGGAGCAAATATTACCCTTGTAACAAAGATTATCATATTACACTACATTAATGCTGCATCTGGAGTCCCTCTTGGAGCTGACAGGATACCTTACGAAGACATACCAGGCTGCAGGGCATATACACCCGTTTTTATTAGCAGGGTCGCAAAACCGCTACAGTCTGCTTTTGGACACAACAAACATGCCTTTCTTGAGGCAGGCATATCCATTGGAGGAAAAGAAGAAGATTTTGGAGATGCGTCATTTACCCTCCACACACTCCCAAAAGTTCCTATTACCTTTATCCTGTGGGAAGGGGACGAAGAATTCCCTTCCTCTGTAAAGACCCTTTTTGACCCTTCCATCCCCGGATACCTTCCCCTCGAAGATATAGTGGTGATATCAAAACTTGCTGCCACCAGAATAATAAAGAAGGCAAAACTCAAATATATGGATGAGGTAATAGAATAATATTCAAACGTGCGGCAGAATCAGTCCTGAATAACAGGTCAGCTTTGTTGACTTTCAGACATCGAAATAGTATCGTAAGAAAAAAGCCACTAATGGGGGAACAAAGATGGGAACCAATAACATTATCTTCTTAGAAGTTATTGAATGGTTTGACAACACAGGAAAAGAGATCGTCCACAGGATTCCTGAAGAAGGCTCTGGAGAAATAAAATTTGGGGCACAGCTCGTTGTCAGGGAAAGCCAGTCAGCTGTTTTCTTCTATAATGGAAAAGCTTATGATGCCTTTGGTCCAGGGAGACACACACTCACTACAGCAAATATTCCTATCATTACCAAGATATTAAGCCTGCCCTGGGGTTTAAAAAGCCCGCTCAGGGCTGAAGTCTATTTTACCAACATGAAGGTATTCCCTAATTTAACCTGGGGTACAAGAGATCCGGTTGCTTTCAAAGATTCAGAATTAGGATTGATTCGTCTCAGGGCTTTTGGGGTCTTCAATATAAGGGTTATACAACCAACCCTGTTTATTAATAGCCTTGTTGGGACACAGGGTGTGTATACTACAGGAGAGATTGAGGAATATCTGAGCAAGGTAATCGTTTCCCGATTTAATGACTATCTTGGAGAAAAGCTTGATTCTATTTTTAAACTTCCCGGGCAGTATGATGCAATATCAGAAGGGCTTAAGAAGGTTCTTGAAGAGGATTTCAGTCACTTTGGCCTTATGCTCTCAAACCTTTACATTAATTCAATTACACCACCATTGGAAGTTCAAAAGGCTATTGATGATAAAAGCCGGCTGAATGTATTCGACGACCTGAACAAGCTTTTAAAGATGAAGGCCGCCATGGCGATGGAGAGCGCTGCCCAATCGCAAGGCGAAGCAGGAGCAGGACTCGGTATGGGGCTTGGTTTTATGATGCCTGCAATGTTTGCCGATGCTATAAGAAGCGCCCAGGTTCAGAAAGCAGAGGATACAATCAAATGTCCGGACTGTCAGAATTCAATCCCTGTTGACGCTAAATTCTGTCCATCCTGCGGCCACCAGCTACTCGTATTTCAACAGTGTTCAAAGTGCGGTAAGAACATGCCACCCCATGCAAAATTCTGTTCAGTATGCGGACAGCCTGCTGAGCAAAAACCCCTTCCTAAGAAATGTCCCCACTGCGGAACAGAAAACCTGCCAGGGTCTATATTCTGTAATCAATGCGGTGAAAAGATATAACAGAACATTATGGAGATTGAACACCAGTGTCCACAGTGCGGCGCCCCTGTTATCCTTGAGGAGGCAGACAGGCTGTTTACCTGTTCTTTTTGCAGGGTAAAGCTATACCTTTCACCTAAAGATTATTTCAGATACTATTTTCTTCCCGCAGAACCATCGGGAAAAGAAATTATTTTTGCCCCCTACTGGCGCTTCAGGGGAATGCTCTTTTCATGTAAGACTAATGCAATAGAACAGAGGATATTAGATACAAGCTTCCTTGCATCAAACTATAAGTTTTTACCACCCTCTCTCGGGCTCAGGGCACAGGCATTAAAGTTAAGGGTTGCTACCTTTAAAGAGGGTACAAAATTTTTACGTCCCTCTCTCTCATCCAGAGATTTTCTTTCAAAGGTTAAAAAAAATGAACTTTTTGAGGATTCGAATGAAATAGAAAATGTTACCTTCCATAATGCATGTATAGGAGAAGTTGTGAGCCTGATTTATTCTCCAATCTTTATCCAGCACAATACGATTTTTGATGCAATCCTCAATAGACCCATTGCGACGCAGGTTGGGGAAAGAGGCGATGGAGGCCTTTCCTTTGAAGAGAAGCAGAATTGGGGAATAAGATTCCTTTCAACCCTGTGTCCCAATTGCGGATGGGACCTCATTGCAGAGAAAGAAAGCTGTGTCCTCATTTGTAGTAATTGCAATTCTCTATGGGAAGCCTCTGGCGAGACCTTGCGTAGGATAGAATTTGGAGTTATCTCAGAAAAAGATGGTAGGGATGATGTGGCGTATTTGCCTTTCTGGAGGATGAAAATTAGAGTAGGAGGTATCGGGCTGCAATCCTATGCCGACCTTGTGAGGTTTGCTAATTTGCCCAAGGTAATAAAGACCGAGTGGGAAGGATTAGATATCTACTTCTGGTCACCGGCTTTTAAGGTCTCACCGGCACTCTTTTTAAGACTTGCCCAGCAACTAACCATCTCCCAGCCTGACAAAATCCCTGATATGAATCTGCCCAAATCCTCCATGTACCCAATAACCCTTCCCGTAAGCGAGGCAAAAGAATCCCTGAAGATTACGCTTGCGAATATAGCTACCAAAAAGAAGGACATATTTCCTAAACTGAATGAAATTAAAATTGAATTAACCGAATCCCTTCTAATTTTCCTTCCCTTCTTCTCAACAAATAACGAGTTTATTCAGCCTCAACTTAGATGCAGTATCCAGAAAAATGCCTTAAAGATAGGGAAAAATATTTAGTTCAAATCAGCATTCGGTCCCGCCGAGGTAGGATTTGTGAGTCCTTAATCAATTAATATATCCTTAAGGTTTAACCTTTTTCTCGGTGCAGGAGACTCGTCCGGATAGCCTATAGGCAGCAAAGCAACAACATAAATGTTGTGATTCCAGCCAAAGATATCCCTGATCTTTTTTTCGTCAATCAACCGGATCCAGCAGGTCCCCAATCCGAAATCCAGGGCCCTAAGTATAATGTGTTCTATAGCTATTGCAACATTGAAGGCTATCCTGGGGGAGATTTGTTCTATGGTCATGGTTTTCATCTGTTCAGTCCTGTCAAGAATTATCTTAACTATCCTGTCTTCCACAATACCTATCTTTCCAAGGTCTTGAATACCGGAAACCGTGCCATTTAGATAGCCCTCTATATCTGCACAGCAAACCAATACCACAGGGGCTTCGACAATAGAGGATTGCCCATAGGCTGCCTGTGTCAATTTCACCTTTGTTTCCCTATCTTTAACGATCTTGAAACGCCATGGTTGGGCATTAGAGCCGGAGGGGGCAAGTCTGGCAGCATCCAATAGAGCAGTTATATGCTCATCTGGAACAGGATCAGGCTTAAACTTCCTTATACTGCGTCTTTGTTCGATTGCCTCTTTAATTGTAAGCATAATACTTTAT
This sequence comes from Pseudomonadota bacterium, assembly GCA_026388215.1. NCBI lineage: Bacteria > Pseudomonadati > Pseudomonadota > Pseudomonadota bacterium. Next base: position 8,692 of record JAPLKF010000235.1, read on the forward strand.
ACCATAATTTTAAAATCTTCTAAAGTAAAGTAGTAATGGCGTATAACATGTGCGGCACAGGCGTAATCCCGCGAGGCGAGATTTGTGAGTCCTCCGTTTGTACCGATGTAATCTGCCGTTGCCGGCAAAATCTTATATTTCAATACCTTCAGCAGACAATCGAAAAATGCCCTTGAAATAGCTTTGAGAAGCCGAGATTTTGTTACAAATGTTGCCATATAGGGCCCAAACTGGTAGTAAAATTTGATGAATAGTCTTCCGAACGTATTTCTCAAAAGTGCCTGATCGCGAAATTGTCGAAATCGAAGGACTTGTGGAGAATCGTAAGAACCATATACTGCCGTTGTGATAAAACAACCTGAACTTCTTTTTGCTGGCTGCCTTGTGGAATCAGTACTCAATGAGACGTTGTAAGTATAGTGATCTCGCTTAGTGGATCGGATGATTTCACTACGATCTTTCTTACTGAGTTTCTCAACACCCGTCATAACTGCAAAACCTGGGAAATTCTTCTCATCTCCGTATCGTGATATCCACCTTTCTTCATGGAAAATCCAAATATTGTATCCTTGTCCTCGGAAAGCCCAGTCTGTATCTATCATGGGATTGACTCGCTCGGGCAGAGCGGAAACCGCTTTCTCGACTTTGTTCGAATCAAATAGTGGGCAAAACTGTAGTTCGGAAAACTGTTTGTCAATTTCACTTCGGATTTTTGGGATATCAAACACCCATTCACCTTTGTCAGTATCAACGTAGCCGAAGCTGTCCCATTGATTGTCCTCCAGTTGCCTAAAGTAAATTCGCTTGCAGCCGAACGGATTCTTCCCTTCACCATAGGCTGTCTGGTTGCACCAAGCGTCAGAGGCGTGCTCTTGGTTTTTCTGACGAAAACAATACAAACCGTTCCTAAGTGCTGTCGACTTTATTACTTGGCCGTCCATTTCGATGGTTTGGGATTTCCAACCACTAGTCAACTCAAGAATTGTGTAGAGTACTTCTATTTCTGCAGTATTGAAAACAGCAGAATACACAGCATCTTTTCCTTCACCAACAACGGAAAAACCTTTCTGTTGAGAAATGAAAGCTATTGCTTCAGCACGTTTCTTTGAGGTTGAGCTGCCGAATGATACCTCAACTTCTTTTCCACCCTTCGGTTCGATATCTTTCTTAATATTGGCTATCTGTCGGTCTGTGTGGTTAATCAGTATGATTTCGACCTTTTGTGATAGTTCGTTTGTCAAGTAATCATGCCATTCGAGTTGTTTTTGCGACAATTTATCATTCTTACTCTTGACCTCTGCAAATAGGAATTCGCCTTGGCGATACACAATAAGATCTGGCAGGCCAGCCCGATTATATCCAAAATCACTCAGTAGTCTACGGCATATCCCAAGTATAACAGTATTGGGAATGGATCCAAGAGGGCCAGTCAAGCCATCAAGTGAGTATTTGTCCCAATTTTCTATTGGCCTGCAGTTCTGTCCATGGTGATTATGGTAAGATGCTGACAGTTTTTCGATCAAATTTGAGTTTTCCAGCTCTCTAAACCTATTATCAATAATTGAGCGTCTTCGCTGATAGAATTCAATTATGAAGAAGTCATGTGGCATGCCGTTCATTTGCATAAATGTGGAGAATAACTTTTCAAATTCCTCATTTCCGGGTTGTGGATAGTATTCTTCTCCGTCGAAGCTTGCCGCGACTGCACCTTCAATCCGTGCAAAGATGATGTCCTAGAACAGAAGAGCCATTACTTCCCACCAGAAATCATTCTCAGACCAAGTGGAACCATAACCTTGCGAGAAGTAATACTGCTGAGCAAGTTGCTCCGCAAAGACATTACCCTTAGAAGTTTTATAAAGAACTTTAGATGAGGGTGAATCTTGCACTTCTTCGGCTTCCAAAACCTTGTATTCTGTCAAGGCATTCCTCCATTCTGCGAATCTCGCACACCATGGACGGTGTGCCTCTTAGCGGGCCAAGCATCTTCAGAACCCAAACGGCAATTTCGGCTAACGTTCTTGGTGCAAAAGAAGCCCGAAGGGTTTGGATTTAAATCCTTCGCACCATGTTAGGCGCCCGTTGTAGGCTTTTTTATAGAACAACCTCCCATTTCCTTAGTGTAAAAAAGCCTTTTCAAGCTGGGCCATAAGCGCTGACTCTCCTGAATAGGAAATGTAGAGTTCACTCCTCGCCCGCGTCATGGCAATGTAAAGGAGGCGCCGACCCTTTGCTTCATCTCTTCTCTCCAGTTCATGCGCCCACAAGATAAGGACAGCTTCTGCATCGAGCCCCTTCGCACTGTGAATAGTCGAAAGCCTGACAACTCCCGCCCTCACTCTTGCTCCCAGCAGCTGAGCTGGGATACCCGCGTCCTGGAGCCACTCCTCAAGCCTCGCCATATCGGAGCGGGACAATCCTAACACCATAATGTCATCCGGTGAAACACCTTTTTTCAAACGGGTTCGAATCCATTTAATGGCGTGCCGTCGCTCTTCGTCAAAAGACTTGAACCTCTTGACCTCCGGCATTGGACCGTCTCGCAGTGCTTTTTCAGGCACAACATATTCCGCATCAGCTTCGCAGACGGCTGTCCCAGAAACATCGAGATCACTAAT
>JAPLKF010000236.1 GCA_026388215.1 Pseudomonadota bacterium
AGGTATCTACGATCTGATGAAGGTTTATCAAGTGAGAAATGTTACGATGAGGTACAGGGATAGAAACTGGCAGACCCAGGTTGTTGGGTCTACCACGAACTACTTTGAATCCATGGCATGGGGGTTTCAGGTGGGTTCTGTGTTTACTGCTGATGATTATACAAATGCAGAGGCAGTCTGTGTTATTGGCTCAAAGGTATACGATGAGCTCTTTAAGGGCGAAGATGCCGTAGGCAAGGTAATACTTATAGGTAAGTTACCAACAAAGGTTATTGGTGTCCTTGAAGAAAGAGGTGGCAGCACAGGCGGTCCGAATATAGACGACAGGGTGATCATGCCGTTAACAACGGTAACAAGCAGAATTGCTAACGAAAAAAGATACCTAAGCATGCTGAGGTTAAAAACGGATAGGGACCCGGACAAGACTGTTGAAGATGTGAGAGAAAAAAGATACCTAAGCATGCTGAGGTTAAAAACGGATAGGGACCCGGACAAGACTGTTGAAGATGTGAGAACGGTGCTTAGAAACAATCATGGTCTTCAAGGGACAGCAGATGACGATTTTACCATTAGAAGTTCTAAGGATATCTTAAAGTTCGTAACGGTTATTTCAGGTTCCCTGTTTCTCTTTTTGGGGACAGCATCGGTAGTGGCGCTTGTTGTCAGCGGTTTTGTTCTTGCCAATCTTTTTTATCTGACCATACAGGAGAGGAGGAAAGATATCGGCATCAGGAGGGCCTATGGAGCATCAAGAAGGGGTATCTTGCTGTCCTTCCTCTTTGAATCGATACTCATAACGTTAATGGGTGGAATAGCGGGCATCCTGCTGAGCGTGATACTTGGCGGGACATTCGAGAAGTTGTTTGACATCCCCATGTTGTTCTCGTATAAGGTTGTCGTTTTTGCCCTGTGTTTCAGCTTTCTTACCGGGCTTCTTTCCGGCCTCAGGCCAGCGCTTAGAGCGAGCAGGATCGAACCGATTGAGGCAATCAGGGGATGATTTATACAGTCAAGTTTTACCTCAGGATAGCCCTTCAAAATCTTGTTATACACAAAGGAAGGATGGCTCTGGCGCTGCTTGGTATCCTTTTCGCGGTCATGAGCCTCGTTGCTTTTGGCAACATCAGTAACGGTATGAAAAAGAAGATTGATAATGAAATAAGTAAATTCGGGAAAAATCTAATTATTTTACGGGCTGGTCTCGTATTTGCATCGAGAAGCGGGACAAGGCAGTTTGCGGAATCGAAGACCCTGAAACTTCGAGATGTGAACAGGATCAAAGAGTCCCTTCCCGGGATAGTGGAGGCGGTACCTTTCTTTGACATAACCTATCCCGCTCGTTATGAAGACAAGACGCTCACCGTGAGCATTGTAGGGACTACTGACGCTGTATTCAAGATAAGGAATGTAGGACTTATAATGGGTAAGTATTTCTCAAAGGAGGAAGACCTTAAGGCAGATAAAAAGGCTGTAGTTGGATACAAGGTGTTTGATAACCTTTTTCAGCGAGAAGATCCGATTGGCAAGTATATCCTTGTCTACAGGGTACCCACAGAGATCATCGGGGTAATTGATGAAAAAGGAACCGATTTTGCCGGGCAGGATCAGGACCTTCAGGTCTATATACCCCTTAACACCTTTATGAGACGTTATAGCAATGTGGACTATATCAAGGGTGCTTATCTTCAGGTGCAGGATGGAGTTTCTCTTACCCAAATGAAGCAGAAGCTGAGGAGTTTCGTAAGGAAGATCCATAATATGAAGGACGAGCAAAAAGACGATTTTTCGATTTTTACCATGGAAGACATTGTGAGAACACAGGAAGAGGGGATCCGACTTGTATCGATTCTGACCGTAATAGCGTCCATCGTTTCTTTTTTGATAGGAGGGCTTGGTATATTTGCTATTATGCTTCTTTCCATATCTGAGAGAAAGCTGGAGATAGGGATACGGAGAGTAGTCGGTTCAAAGAAGAGAGATATTATCTTTCAATTCCTGGCGGAGTCTGTTATCGTTGCCTTAATGGGAGGCATGTTTGGTATATGTGTTGGTTTTGTCATTACAATTATAGTTGATTATTTTGGTGGGTTTCCACTCTCTTTACATCCCGAGAGCATCGTAATTTCTCTTGTCATTAGTATGGTGATTGGTATCCTGGCTGGTATCTACCCTGCTATTCAGGGAACAAAGTATGAACC
>JAPLKF010000237.1 GCA_026388215.1 Pseudomonadota bacterium
CACCCTGTCGTCTATATTCGGACCGCCTGTACTGCCACCTCTTTCTTCAAGGACACCAATAACCTTTGTTGGTAACTTACCCACAAGTATTACCTTGCCTACGGCATCTTCGCCCTTAAAGAGCTCATCGTATACCTTTGAACCAATAACACAGACTGCCTCTGCATTGGCATAATCGTCATTGGTAAAAACAGAACCTACCTGAAACCCCCATGAAAAGGATTCAAAGTAGTTCGTGGTAGACCCAACGACCTGGGTCTGCCAGTTTCTATCCCTATACCTCATCGTGACATTTCTCACTTGATAAACCTTCATCAGATCGTAGATACCTTGTATTCTCTGGAGTAGCTCAGCATCACGGAAGGTCAGGGTATTTATTCTCACCCTCGCTGCCCGCTGCCTCTCCCCACCGCCAAAGATCATGATGGAGTCTGGACCCAGAATTTCAAAAATATCGTGAGCCTTCTTATTTGCCCCTTCTATAGTGGTTATGATTACACATATAGAGAGAATACCGAGGGCAACACCGGAAAAGGAAAAGACTACCCTACCCCGGTAATAGTACAGGATCTTTAGATAACTTGTGATATCTTCGGAAATTGTCCCATCTTCTATCCTTATTAATCTTTTTCCAAAGGATGCAAGCTTCGGGTCATGAGTCACAACAATGACAGTCTTCCCATCTTCGTTGAGTATACGGAAAAGCTCCATAATCTCATTGCCGGTTTTAGAATCAAGTGCACCGGTTGGCTCGTCTGCAAGGATAAGGTCGGGGTCATTAATCAAGGCTCGTGCTATCGCAACCCGTTGCTGCTCACCGCCTGAGAGTTGTGAAGGTTTATTGTGTATTCTTTCTGAAAGACCAAACCTTCCCAAGAGCAATTTAGCCTTTTCCCGGGGATGTTTTATCTCTTTATGAGAATAGACAATCGGTATCAGGACGTTCTCTATGGCGTTAAGGTATGGAAGCAGGAAAAACTGCTGAAATACAAAACCGATATGCATATTTCTCATGGCGGCAAGCACCTCATCATCGAGACCATCAATACTGGTCTCCATGAATTGGTATTCACCCTCTGTCTGTTTATCAAGGAGGCCTACAATATTCATGAGCGTCGTTTTGCCTGACCCTGAAACGCCCATGAGAAGCACAAATTCACCCTTTCCAATCTCGAGGTTTATACCCTTAAGAATAGGTAATTCACGCTCTCCTATGAAATAACTCTTTTTAATATTTTTGAGGGTAATCACTTTTTTGGGCCTGGCGAGACGACTGTTGGAGCCTTTTTTACAGCTGATATAACGATTCGTTCTCCTTCGGAAAGACCCGATATGATTTCCGTAAATTGGTCATCTCTTATGCCGGGAGTAACCTCCCTGCGTTCCGACTTCTCCTTACCTTTGATGTAAACCACATTTTTCCCTTCCTCGAATCTCACAGTATTATTCGGTACAATGAGCACATCTGTCTTCTCTTCAACAATAATCCTCACATGTGTCGTCATCTCTGGCCTGAGAAGTGCTGTATCTTTCGGGTCTATCTTTACGATGGCGAGATAGTACACTATGTTGTCTTTGATTTCAGGCTGAGGATAAATCATGTCAATCTTTCCTGGAAATTTTTTATCCCGATACGTATCAACCCAGTATTCTACCTTCATCCCTGGCTTAGTCCTTCCTATATCCGTTTCATCAACATAGATCCACATCTCAAGCTTACTGGGATCTATAATCGTAATGAGAATCGCAGCGGAAAGCCCGGATACCACCGTTTCTCCTTCTTGTGTGGAGACCGTTGATACAAACCCAGAGATAGGTGCATATATCTTTGTATAGCTCAAAGAGACCTGAAGTGCGTTAAGCCTCTCCATCACCTCCTTTACCTTTGCTTTGGCAAGTTCTACCTGTGCTAAGGTTACATTCATCTCCCTCTTAGCTATGTCTACACTATCCTTCGTGGTATATTCTTTTTCTAACAGTCGTGTTTCTCTCTCATAGTTTATCTTACTGTATTCATACTGTGCCTGCTTAGCATCTAAATCCCTCTTCTGCTCTTCTATCTGAGCCTCTGTGTTCCTTATATTTGCAAGGATCTCTCTATCGTCTATTTTTGCTATAAGTTCGCCCTTCTTCACATAATCACCCACCTGATACTTCAGGTGAGTCAGGGTTCCCGTTGCCCTCGTTCCTACCTTAACAATTGCACCAACCTGGGCCTTTATGATACCTGTCTGTTCAGTAAAGTACGTTACATTTCCTCGCTTTACTGTAAAAAGTTCCCCTGTTTTCTCAGCCTTTCCCTTCCTGCCTACAAAAAAGAATATAAAAAATCCTACAACAAGGACTGCAATAACCCCGAAGATGAGATACCTTCTCATATTACTCCTTTCCAATATACGCCACCTTTTCCAGATATGCGAGTGCAGTGTTTGCCTTATAAATCGAGCTAATGTAGTTTTCCTTTGCTGTGGCAAGGTCCCTCTCACTCTGAAGAAGTGTCAGGATATCACCCTTACCAACCTTATACTCACCAAAGGCCTGATCAAAGTTTGTAGTTGCTTCCCTTACAAGCTCTTTATACATCTTTATATTTTCCATAGTTAGTTCATAATCTTTAAATGCCTTTATTATATCAAGTTTTACATTCCTCTTTGTTTCGTCAAGCCTGTGTTTGGCTGCAGCTACATCACTCAATGCACCCATCATATTGTAGTGCCTTCCTACACCGTCAAACAGTGGAAAGGTAAAATTCACCATGAATGAGTCACTCCTGCCTTCAGGAAAGAACCGCTTATCCTGCCTTGACTGTTGGAGTTCTGTATCAATTCTGGGAAACCAGTTGCTCTTTCTTTCCCT
>JAPLKF010000238.1 GCA_026388215.1 Pseudomonadota bacterium
AAATCATAAAGCTTATGGGTTATATTTTCGGGGATGGTTCTATAACATTTTTTGAAAAACAATGTGATTTTCTTATTTCGTTTTTCGGTAAATCTGAAGACCTTGAAGACATCCAGAAGGATTTAGATAGGTTAGGTTTCATTGAAACTGAGTATGCAAGATACGATTTTGAAACAAGAACTTCTATATGTAAAAATCAGTCCAGCAGCCTTGCCCTGCTTCTCATCGCATTAGGTACGCCATGGGGGGACAAGACATGCCATGATTTTAAGGTTCCAGAATGGCTTTTTAAGGCACCTTTGTGGCAAAAAAGGCTATTTTTAGCATCCTTTTTTGGTGCAGAGATGTCTACCCCCAGACCATATACTCATCATGGTTACAATTTTTATTGTCCTGTAGTTTCCATGAATAAAAGGCCATCGAATGCTGAAAGCGGGAAAGATTTTTTGCGGGATTTATCTCTTCTTTTAGAAGAAGCAGGGGTAAAAACAAAAAGGATCTCTACAAGGGTTGAAAAGGTTGGAAAGGATAGAAAGCCGCGAATAAGAGCACGACTAATCCTTTCTACAGAACCGGAAAGCTTACTAAACCTCTATGAGAGGGTTGGTTTTGAATATAACCGCAAAAAAACATTTTTTGCAAATTTATGTGCCCATTATATAAGAAAGAAATCCCTTATCATTGAAGAAAGAAAGAAATCTGAATCAATAGCTCATTGTCAAAAACAGGAAGGCTGTTCAATCGAACAAATATTTGCCAACATCAACTCTCCCTGGGTAAATAAAAGATTTATTGAACGATCATTATACGAGGGGAGAAAAACTGCTCCTCGGGTTTCATCAGCATTCGGAAAATTCACCCAATATATGCAGGGAATTACGCAAAATCTTAAGGAATCAGGTTTTGTTTTTGATAAAATTGTGAGGATCGAGAAAATCTCCAACACCGGGTACGTGTATGATTTTACTGTGGCACATCATGACCATAACTTCATTGCAAATAATTTTTTAGTTTCTAACTGTGGCGTAAGGCTTATGCGCTCCGGGTTGAGCGTAGAAGAGATAAGAGGCAGGATAAGGGAGATTATCGACAGGTTCTATATCAACATTCCAAGTGGTCTGGGCTCTCACAGGAAAGACCTTAAATTATCACGTAATGAATTAGAGAAAGTCCTTAAAAAAGGCGCAGAGTGGTCAGTACGAAGTGGGTATGGGACAGAGGAGGACCTCGCATTTATTGAGGATGGCGGCCGCATTGAATATGCAGACCCGCAGAATGTGTCAGAAAGGGCTTATGAGCGGGGCAAGGACCAGCTTGGAACCGTTGGAAGCGGTAACCATTTTGTTGAAATAGGTTATGTAAAAGAGATATACGACGGGGACATCGCAAGGGTATTCGGACTCTACGAGAATCAGGTTACGGTTATGATTCATACAGGCTCAAGGGGCCTCGGCTACCAGGTATGTGATGACTATATAAGGGAGATGATAAAGGCATCTGAAAGGTATGGCATATCCCTTCCGGACAGGCAGCTTTGCTGTGCCCCTTTCGAATCGGCGGAGGGTCAGAGGTATCTGGGAGCCATGGCATCTGCAGCAAATTACGCCTTTGCAAACAGACAGATGATAACCCACTGGGTGAGAGAAACCCTCGAAGGTATCTTCAGGGCGAGCGCCAGAAGCCTTGACCTTTCCCTTGTGTATGACGTATGCCATAACATTGCGAAGATAGAGAAACACAGGATAAAAGGCAGGGAATCAACCGTGTGTGTCCACAGAAAAGGGGCAACAAGGTCTTTTTCAGCGGGCAATCCTGCGATACCGGGAAGATATATGGAGGTGGGTCAGCCTGTCCTTATCCCAGGGGATATGGGCAGGGCATCGTATGTCCTTTGCGGAACGAAGCGGGCAATGGAAGAGACCTTTGGGAGCACGTGCCATGGTGCAGGTCGTGTGATGAGCAGGCATCAGGCAATAAAGGTATCAAAGGGACGTTCCATCAGCAAGGAGATGGAGGCAAAAGGGGTCTATGTGAGGGCGGCAAGCAGGGAGACACTTGCAGAGGAGATGCCGGAGGCCTACAAGGATGTATCAAAGGTTGTCCGTGTTGTCCATAATGCAGGTATTTCTAAACTTGTCGCAAAGATTGTACCCTTAGGATCTATTAAAGGATAGGGTATAGGGGACAGGGTATAGGGGATAGAATACAGAATACAGGAGACAGGAGACATGTTTGGTTATTGGAAATTGATAATTGGAATTTGTTTGATTATTGATAATTGGTTATTGGTGATTGAATAATGATATATGGGACGGGGGTTAAATGAAAAAGAAGAAAAAAGGCATTATCATTTTATTTACCGGTGATGGTAAGGGAAAAACTACAGCAGCCCTCGGTACTGCCCTTCGTGCAAGCGGTTATGGAATGAACACACTTATGATAGAGTTTATAAAAGAGAAGGGAAAATCAGGGGAACAGAATGTCTGCCCATCCCTTTTAGAGCACATAGATATACGTCCTTTTGGTATGGGGTTTATATTCAGGGGGGATGACCCAAGACCGCATATGGAAATGGTTGAAGCGGCATGGCTTTTTATGGAAGAGATGCTCCAAAAGAAGAAATACCATATCCTTATCCTTGATGAACTGGCTGTAGTATTGAACCTCGGGCTACTCCCAATAGAAAAGGTAATCAACTTTCTCATCCAGAAGGACGACGCCCTCCATGTGATAATAACAGGCAGGGATGTACCACTTGAACTTATAAAGATGGCGGACATTGTGACAGAGATGAAAGAGGTGAAACATATATACAAAGAAGGGGTAGCAGCGATACAGGGGCTGGACTACTGAGGTAACTACACGATGCACGATACTGGATACTTGATACTGGTCTCTGTTTGGTAATTGAAAATTGGTCATTGGTGATTGAATAATGATACAGGGGATAGGGTACAGGGGATAGGAGGAATGATGCACGATGCCCGATACACGATATATGAGGGACGATGTACGGAACACTTCACGAGCCACGATGAAGAAGGCACAGAGGGGGTAACGTCAAAAAAGCTATGAAAAAACACTCCGAAAAAGAAGGAAACACAAACAAGGCCCTCACCCTTGAGGGGGAAGGAAACACAAACAAGGCCCTCCCCCTTGAGGGGGGAGGGAAAAGGGTGGGGGTGAAAGAATCAAGGGGCATAGCAAGAGCATTAAGAAAGCGCTCCACGGATACAGAGAGTTATCTATGGAGATATTTGAAGAATAGACAGATGGAGGGCTTTAAATTTCGCC
>JAPLKF010000239.1 GCA_026388215.1 Pseudomonadota bacterium
ATGACCCTTCTCAATGATATAGCCCTCTGATATCTCAAAGACAAAATCTCCCCTGACAGTATCCACCTGCCCTCCCCCCATCTTGACAACAAAAACCCCATCATCTACAGAAGAGATGATTTTTGACGGGTCATCATTGCCGGGTAATATCATTGTATTGCTCATCCTCGGAATCGGCTTAAACCTGAATGACTCCCTCCTTCCATTCCCGGTTGATACCTTGTCATATCTTAATGCATGGAACCTGTCGAAGAGGTAATTCTTCAGTACACCATTCTCAACAAGGATAGTCCTCTCTGATGGTATGCCTTCATCGTCATAGGCATATGTCCCCCTCGCATGCGGTAATGTTGCATCATCTACGACATTGATTAGACTGGAAGCCATTTTTTCTCCAAGCATCCCTTTGTAACAGGAAAGTCCTTCCATTGCAAGGTCTGCCTCAAGTCCATGACCTATTGCCTCATGGATCATGGTGCCTCCAGCCTCTGATGCAAGCACAACGGTCTTCATGCCCATAGGGGCTTCCTGTGCACCGAGCAGCCCTGCCAGTCTTTTTACGGTTTTATTTGCAAGGTCTTCAATCGCCTCATTTGTAAAAAACTCAAACCCGTAAAATCCACCTATTGCCTCATAGGCTGTCTGCATCTCGCCATCCTCTTCACCCACTATAAGGAGGGTTAAAACAACCTGCGTGCGGTTATCCTCAATAGCTGCGCCTTCACTGTTATAGATTTTTATATTCTGATGCGAATCCCTGTAAACAACCCTTACCTGTTTAATCCTTTGCTCCATCTTTCGCACAAGAGATTCGAGGTTTTTTACCATACTTAGCTTTTCTTTCATGTCAACACCTTCAGGGTCAGTAGAAATGGAAAAGGGATAATTCGCCTTAATATGCCTTCCTTTCTTTATATCAGGCGACTGTGTCTCTTCCTTTGAAAATCTGGAGAGTCCTTTCGCCAGTTCAACAAGATGTTTACCTTCGAAAGAGTTCGTGGATGTATAGAAGGTTTTCCATGGATTGATTACACGAATCCCCACCCCTTTATCCAGTGCTTTCTCTATCTTTTCTATTCTCCCTGATTCAAGATGGATATGGGTATATGTCCTTTCTTCGGCAAATATATCAGCGTATATAGCGTTCCCGGCCATCATTGTCTTCAATATCCTTTTTTCATCAAACATGTTCAACCTCCCGGAATACAATGCCATAATTTGCCATATCTGCTATTATAGCCTCAATATCATGTTCGAAATTTGAGGGGTATATTACCTCTATCAAACCCCTTTTCCCGTCCAGAACGGAAAAAATCCCGACCTCTTCGTATGATTCCAAAATCGATTTGAAAAAACCTATTGCCTCTCTATTGATGATAAATCTCTTAGTTCTCTCCACCAACACTACCTCATTATTTATTCCAGGGCATCAGCAGTTATTCACTGCCTGCTGCCTACTGCATACTGCCTACTCTATTACAGGGGCTTGCGTCGCCCCCTCCTTAAGGCAAAGCCCGCTTAAGCCTCCCCCTCTCGCTCGCGGTGCTTGCTTAAGTAGATTCCCACGAACTACGCAAGCATACAGAGGACCACACCTTCAGGCGTGGGTGAATGCTTCAGTTGCTAACGCGAAGCGTATGTATAGTGCCACGGGCTTGCCCGTGGGAATCTATTTTTCTACGCTCTCCCTTTGAGCATCTCAATAAAGGCCTCCAGCCTCAGCTTTGTCCTTGTATCGAGCACCTTTGGCAAATCACCCTCAATTGTTAAAACAGGGACACCGAGTGTCTCTCTAAGGATTACATCCTCAATTACCCTGTAGCAGAAGGCCTGTACATAATGGATGATGCCTCTAATCTTTCGCCTTTTAATCTCCCTTTTTATATCTGTGAGCCTTGCAAATATCCCGTAAGGATAGGTGTATCTGAGATACCTCTCCACAATACCTTTCGAAAAATAAGGAAGAGAAAATTGCCTCTGGGTTTCATTGTAAACAACATAGGCACCAAGACCCTCAATAAACTGGTAAAGGTCAAGAATCATAGGCGGCACGCCCATATACCCGACATTAATACCTTCTATCTCAGCCCTTTTTTTGACCCCATTTATAAAACCAGCCGACATGGTTCCATATCTTTTATAATCCCCCAGCATATCTGATGCCTGTACAAGCCAGAGATGATTTTCAGAACCTGTTACCCTTCTCTCCTTCCATGTCATCCGGTCAATTGATTCAAGCATCGACCTTACCCTCTCAATGCCCTCTTCTACCTTGTGGAGCGCCGTTTCATCCACAGAGAATGCTTCCATAAGCTTTTTGATTTCCCTTTTTAAAACCTTCCTGTCTCTATCATAAGGATAGGAAAACGGGATAGTCTTTATGCCCTTATACCTCAATATCTCTGCCAGTGCCTGGGTATTGCTGCAATCCCCTTCCATTACCGTTATCACTATGCCTATATTCTTCTCCATCACAACACCGTATATGCCCTTTATCCAGTTGCACATACTCTTGGGGAACCCATCCTTCTCCGCCCTTTCAATATAATGCATGGGGTTCTCATTGGTTATGAAAATATTGTTAAGATCGCAGGGGATATACCCCCCTGCAAACACAACCTCTACAGGTATTGTTGTTGTAAAACCGACTATTTCTCGCATAATCAGTTCAAAAACCTGTATATTTCCTTAAACCTTTGAGGTTCTATCTCTTCCGCACGGATAGTGTGAGGAAAACCCATAGACGTATAGAGGGATGCGATTCTTTCCTCACCAAAATGTCTGGTCAGGGTATATTTCATGTACTTCCTTTTATTCTGAAAGCATATCCTTATGAACTCTATCAATCTATCCTCCGTTTTCCCTTCATCCTCTTTAAACGTAATTGAAAGAAACGCACTGTCTATTTTCGGGGGCGGCAGGAAAACACCCGGCTTCATATAAAAAAGTATCCTTACCTCAGAAAATATCTGGTAAATTGCCGATAGTGCCCCGTATGTCCTGCTAAAAGGTTTACTCACAATCCTCTGACCGATTTCTTTTTGCATGGTCAAAAATGCACTATCTACTGCTACCCTCTCTTCAAGTATTTTAAACAGTATGGGTCCTGTTATCTTGTAAGGTATATTCCCTATCACCTTGATTTTCTTTCCTTTTTTAAATTGTAAAAACGGTATCTCTAAAAAATCACCAAATATGACCCTTATGTTTTTATGTTCCTTTTCAAGTGGCTCAAGATACTGCCTGAACGTCCTATCAAGTTCTATTGCATACACATAACCCGCCTTCTCAATTAGGCACCTTGTGAGGTCACCATGACCGGCACCTACCTCGACTACAACATCTTCTTCACCTATACGAGACATTTTAACCATTTTATTTATGATATTTTTATCCTTAATCAGATGCTGGGACAGGCTCTTTTTTAACATAAGTTAATGGAGTATCATTCTTGAGAACCCTCTGATATCTAAAGAAGAAACAATACCCTTTTTGAAATAA
>JAPLKF010000240.1 GCA_026388215.1 Pseudomonadota bacterium
TTCCAGAATGCATGGTTCTTTCAGAAACCCAGAGATTAGTAAACACATTGACCACATTTGGCATAGGAGTGAGAAAGCTGATAGTTAATAATGTGCTTGACTGGCGGGATTGTGAGTTCTGCAAGAAAAAGAGAACTGAACAGGAAAAATATTTAAAGGAGATAAATAAAAAATTCAGCAATCTGGACACAACAATCACACCTTTGCAGCCCAATGAAGTCAGGGGACTTGATGCTTTAAATACGTTTAAGGAGCTCTTGATTCAATGAGTAAAAAGAATAATGAAACCTTAATATTGAAGGTCAAAGAAGCCTTATCGAAGGATGTAGGCAGGGCAATGGCACGGATAGACCCTGATGATATGAAAACTCTTAGCTTAGAAGTGGGCGATATTATAGAGATTGAAGGCAAAAGAAGGACACCGGCAAAGGTTATGCCGTGTTATGTTGAAGATAGGGGAAAAAAAATTATACAAGTGGATGGAATATCAAGAGAAAACGCACAGATCGGGCTGGATGAGAAGGTAACTATAAGCAAAATTGAATATAAACATGCGAACAGAATCACGTTATCGCCTTTGACCTTAAGTCTTTTGCAGAGGGATAGAGATGCCAAGTATATTGGTTCGTTGATAGAAGGACTTCCTGTACTAAAAGGCGATAGAGTCAGGGCAACCTTTTTTGGTTCAAGGTCGTCTGATTTCAAAATACTGGATACATCTCCTGATGGTGTTGTGCTCATAGGGACGGGCACCTCAATAAAGGTGGAGCCGAAGGAAACCGTTACCCCACGTGGAGTAAAGATTTCTTATGAAGACATTGGTGGTCTTGGTAACCAGATCCAGAGGATCAGGGAGATGATAGAGCTACCCCTTAAATACCCTCAGGTGTTTGAAAAGTTGGGTATTGACCCGCCAAAAGGCGTTTTACTGTATGGGCCTCCAGGAACGGGTAAGACCTTGATAGCGCGTGCAGTGGCTCACGAGACAGATGCATATTTTAACCACATATCAGGTCCTGAGATTATGGGCAAGTTCTACGGTGAAAGTGAGGGTCGCCTGCGGAGTGTATTTGAGGATGCGGAGAAGCACGCTCCAGCCATAATCTTTATAGACGAAATAGATGCAATAGCCCCCAAAAGAGAAGAAATGGGTGGAGAAAAACAGGTGGAGAGACGCGTTGTTGCCCAGCTTTTAGCCTTATTAGATGGTTTGGAGTCTCGTGGTCAGATTATTGTCATTGGAGCCACAAATATTCCCAATACCCTTGACCCGGCATTAAGAAGGCCTGGACGATTTGATCGAGAGATATCCATTCCTATTCCGGATAAAAATGGGAGATTGCACATATTGCAGATTCATACGAGGGGTATGCCTTTATCGGAAGATGTAAGCCTGGAAAAATTAGGAGAGATTACCCACGGTTTTGTAGGCGCTGACCTTGAAGCTCTGGCACGGGAAGCAGCAATGTCTGCATTGAGAAAGATTTTACCTAACATAGATTTCGAAATGTCTGATATTCCATACGAGACATTATATACATTAAAAGTTACGATGGATAACTTTCTTGAAGCAATGAAGGAGGTCGAACCATCTGCCATTAGAGAGGTATTCGTAGAGGTTCCCGATGTGAGATGGGAGGATGTAGGGGGGCTTGAGCACGTAAA
>JAPLKF010000241.1 GCA_026388215.1 Pseudomonadota bacterium
CATCAAAAGGTTCGGTGAGCTGCCAACTATAGCCGGTTGTCCGGTTCGATTCAAGGACAAGTGTAAATTCCTCACCCACCCTTGCCTCAAGGGTTTTTGTTATTGATTTTTGTGAGCCAATATCCTGTTCCTGGGCAATGGCAGGTGAGAGGCTTAAGCAGAGAAAAAAAATAACCAAAATTATTTTTTCCATAAGTTCCCCCGGAGAAATTTACCAGCCTTCAGGCACTAAAGATTTCTTTAAAGGGTGACTGCCATGCCTTATTCAAAAGGTCTATCCGTGTATCAATAATCGTATTGCCATGGATGCCACGGACTGTGAATCCTTCATCCTTTCTCGTCTTTCCAATGATACCAAAGGGTATGGTTGAAAATATTCCCCTGAACCTTTTTAGGTTTTCTTCCTGTATTGTGACAATGAACCTGCTCGGGGATTCTGAGAAGAGCAAAAAATCATCCCTGAAGATACCAATTGCAGGGATATAAGAAAGGTTGACATCTACCCCGAATCCTCCTGCAAAGGAACTCTCCGCAAGACTGCATCCAATACCTCCATCCGAGATATCGTGGCAGGATTTAATAATCCCATATCTTATTGCCTTTTCTAAACGTTTAAATGTCTTCTTTGCCGTCTGCCCCCTTACCTTTGGAGGTATGTTTCCATGGATGCCTGATGCAGCAAAATATTCTGAACCTCCAAGTTCAGCATATGTCTTGCCTATCACGATAATCAGATTACCGGCTGCCTTGAAATCCATTGTGACGACATTTTTCACATCTTTTATCACTGATATCGCGGATATGAGGACTGTCCGGGGGACAGAAATCTTTATGTCCTTGAACATATAATCGTTCTTCATGCTATCCTTCCCCGATATGCAGGGCGTTCCGAAGAGTGTTGTGTAGTCATAGAGCGCCATGTTTGCCCGTACAAGCTGGGCAAGTTTATATGGACCGTCCTGATTTTTTTCAGAGAATACCGGGTCAGACCAGCAGAAATTATCGAGAAGGGCCATCCTGCCCAAGGTACCACCGGTTGCTATGTTGTTGCGAATCGCTTCGTCTATTGCACAGGCAACCATGTGGTATGTATCAAACTCGCTGAATTTCGGGCATATTCCGTGACTCACGACAATCCCTTCCTGGCTTCCAAGCACTGGCCTTACCACACCTCCGTCACTCGGGCCGCTATTCTCCTTTCCCACAAGGGGTTTTACTACACTTCCCCCCTGCACCTCATGGTCATACTGTCGAACCACATATTCTTTACTGCATACGTTCCATCTTTTAAGCACCTTCAAAAGCGCATCAAGATAATCCTCTGGTTCGCCGATCGGGGCCTCCTCCCTTATCCTTCTTTCCCATTTTGCTGTGAGCTCCATCTTCGGAAGGCCATTATGGAGGAATGCCATATCGATATAGGCGACGGTTTGCCCTTTGTAGAGGATATGAAACCTGCCTGTATCTGTGAATTCACCAAGGACAGTTGATGTAACGTTCATCTTCTCAGAAAGTTCGAGAAAGGCATTTAGCTTTTCAGGGCTCACAGCCACGGTCATCCTCTCCTGTGCCTCGGAAAGGAGTATCTCCCAGGGAGAAAGCCCCTGATACTTGAGGGGCGCCCTGTCAATGTGGAGCATGCATCCGTTTGTATCCTGTGCCATTTCGCCGACCGAGGAGGAAAGACCCCCTGCGCCATTGTCTGTTATGGAGTTATAGAGGTTCATATCCCTCGCAATGAGGAGAAAATCTGTCATCCTTTTCTGTGTAATAGGGTCGCCTATCTGGACTGCACTTGTAGGGGAAACCTCTGATAGCTCTTCAGAAGAGAACGTGGCACCATGAATCCCATCCTTGCCAATCCTGCCGCCAACCATGATGATTGCGTCACCCTTTTGTGCCTTTTTCGTGTGGGTTGGCTCACCCTTTATCTTTCCCGGCATGATTCCGCATGTACCGCAGAAAACAAGGGGTTTACCGAGATATCCTTCATCAAATACGAGGGAACCGTTTATAGTAGGTATACCGCTCTTATTCCCTCCGTGTTCCACACCTTCCCTTACACCCTCCAGAACCCTTTTCGGGTGGAGTAGCCTCGGCGGAACAACACCGTTAAAATCAGGGTTTGCAAAACAGAAGACATCTGTATTGAATATCAATTTTGCCCCCTTACCGGTACCGAAGGGGTCACGGTTTACACCCACAATCCCGGTAAGCGCTCCTCCATATGGGTCAAGGGCTGAGGGTGTATTGTGGGTTTCAACCTTATAGGCGAGGTTGTATTTCCTGTTAAATCTTATAATGCCTGCATTGTCCTTGAATACAGACAGGCAGAAGTCCTTCCTGCCTTTCTGGTGCCTTATCTTCTCGGTAGATGCGACAATAAATGTCTTGAAGAGGCTGTCAATCCTGGATGCCCTGCCATCTTCCTCATAATCTATTATTGCATTGAATATCTTGTGTTTGCAGTGCTCTGACCATGTCTGGGCAATTGCCTCCATCTCCACATCGGTCGGCGATTCAGTGAGCCCTACCCTCTTTCGCTCCTCGATGACCTCCTTTTTCAGAAAGTACCTCTGGATAGAGATGAGTTCATCCTTCGATAAGGCCCATGTTCTTTCCCTCACTATCCTCATCATCTCTTTTAAGCCCGTGGTGAGGGCAAATGTCTCAGTAGTGGGTTCGTGTTCGATAGCCACCTTAGGGACAGATATCCCCATGCCTTGATCAGTTCGATATTGGGCAGCATTCTTATACACATACCTGTTGATTAAAGTATTTGCGAGCATACCCTCGGTAATGTTTATAATATCCCTTTCTGCAAGCCTTCCTTTTAAAAAATACATCCTTGAGGTGTAGACACCTTCGTCATCTTTGAATTGATAGGCTGAAATTGCCTCTATGACCTCTTTTGCAGTCCTCCCAACATTATCAGTAACACCAGGTTTAAACCCCACTTCTATTATCCAGTCGGCATCTATAAGCGTAGGCTCATTCACAAGCCCCATCTGTATCACAGGGTCAACGAAGGCATCGGTTTTCAGGTATTCGATGACACTTATTTCTAAACCGGCATCTATTGTGTAGACGTCCACCACATGGACTTCTGTTATATCAATCCCGAAGTCTGTCTTTATCCTTTTCTTTAACCTTTCCCCCGGGACATCCCTCACATCTTCCTTGTATGCGATTTCAATCCTCACAGCCATTTACGACAGAAACTCCATTATATTTTTTATACTTTCCTCTGCAGAAGGCTCACCATGGGGTTCTATGGTATAGAGAATACCTGTTGTATGTTTTAGAAATGCCTTGAGCTCCCGAAATGGGAATGTTCCCGTTCCAATAGGGAGATGCTCGTCCGATCTTCCGTGGTTGTCGTGGAGGTGCATCTCTTTTATCCTGTCCTTAAGCGGAACCAGCCAGCCATCGAGGGGAAGGGTTGAAAACAGGTTGAAGTGACCTGAATCAAAGCAAAACCAGAGGTTCTTTTCTTTGAAGTATTCAAAGAGGGCTATCAATGTGGAGGGATTTTCTTCAAAGACATTCTCAAGCATGATAAGGGGGCTCTCCTTTGCTTCACCTATCACCTCTGTCCATGTTTCGATACTCCCGTCAAGCCACAACCTTTCATTCCCGTCAAAACGCCATTTATCATAACCGGGATGGCATACTACCCCTTTTGCATGGAGGAGATGGGCCATCTCAACAGACCTTTTGAGCTTATCCCTTGTGATTGTTCTTACTTCCCTGTCAAAACCGCCAGGGCTCAAATCCATAAAGGGGGCGTGGACTGTGCATGGTATATCGTATCCCTGAAGCCTTTTACCCAGCTCTGAAGCCTCGTTTTTGCCAAGCCCTTCAAGGACGTTGTTATCGATGTATATCTCTATACCTATCTCGAGGCTCAAGATCCTTTTGATGTTTGGTTCAACCATTCTATACGGTACATTTGTAAATACAAGCATATTGGCTCACCGATGTTAAAATTTACAGGGTTGGTGCATATAAAGCAATAAAAAAGATTCTATAAACCACAGGGTTCAAGGGGTCGAGGGTTCAAGGATTCGAGTGTATTAAATTATTTTTATTCCCTTTTAATATTGCTATGTTAGAGATTACACCTACTACTAAATGATTTCTCTTTTATTAAATCTTAAGGATTACGAATAGAAACAGAGCATAACGCGCCGGCTCAGGAGCAGCGTGGTTTTTACGCTGTCGCCTGCAGCCGGTTTTTATAAAATTTTTTAATTTACTTCAGTTTTAAGTATCTTAATAACTCATTGGCTGCATCAACTATGCGTGTAGTATCTTTATAAGTAAAACCTCCCATATTATCTCTTTCTATATTTTCATCGCTCTTGCTCTTATTGTAATTTTCAACTGCCTTATCAAAGCCTTTTCTTTTCCGTATCGGGAGCTTTTCACGTATTAGTGCAACTGTAATCATCCAACCCCCTTGGATTTTTGAATTTGGGTGATTTTTTATTCCTATAAGATCATGACGTAAGGGCTCAATGAGGTTATTGAATTCTTTTCTTTTATCCCTATCAAGAGCGAACCTATTACCAATTAAGAATCCAATGAGACCCAGTATAGGCCCGAAAAATGGGTGCGTGATTATTTGTTGAAAAAAATCCCACATAATTTATTCTTTATTATTTGTTCCAATGAGCCAAGCCTTAGCGACCTCAAGGACAGCAATCGGTTTGAGCGCCACGTTAAATTTTCTATTTTTTCTCAATATATTTGTATAGTCATTGTAGCTGAAAAACATTAAAAGAATCATATTATAGACTCACCGGGTGTTTATTTATTACCGTTCCACCTTCTGATTCCTGTCAACCAGACATCATCCGTAACACCATAACGATTGAACAGTTCTGATTTAAACCTTTTGAGTTTTTCTTTACTTTCTTTTCTTGAGTAGGCTGGGATTTCTAATGTTACAATCCATTCATATTCATAGTGTATTTTGGAAGGAGAAGAGTCATCTTCTGAAGCTGTATCTTCTTTTTCTTCTTGAGAGCCAATCTTCCCTAAATGTTCAACCGCTCCATCTTTGAATTGCGCCTTCACATCGCCACCTTCATCGACCGCTAGTTCCACCCATATTTTATTTCTTTCTATAATTTGCTCACTTGTATATTCCTTGTGGCATTCCTTACATAAAGGCATGAGGTTTTCTATGTCATCTGCCCCCCCGTCCTCAACAGCTATAATATGATGTAACTCTGTCGCATAATTCTCGCATTCATGGCATTTGGTCCTTCTTTCTATCATCTCACGCCCTAACTTCTTAAACTCTTCAGATATTTTTCGTTTCATATCTTTTACCTCATATATTTACTGTGTAAACCCAGAAGATCTATGCATGATTTATAACGACACGCATCACCGGCGGCTGTAAGCCGTCCGGTGGATGCGATGGTTATGTGCTCTGTCTGAACTTGATTAAAGAATATTAGTATCATTGTTTTCTTTTAAAAAATGATTGACTGCAGTAAGGTAATCTCGAAGATTGCCCTGAAAAGAATTAGCTATAGGCTTAATTTCGTCCCAGTATTTTTTATTGGCTTCGTTAGATTTTTCCACTGCCTTATTTTTCCGCTCCTGATCACCAGATTTAAATGCAGCTTCTTCTTCTAAAAATGTGATCTTAACTGCACCGAACCTTTTTTTGAAAATTGAATGGGCTTCTATGGCAGCGTTAAGAACCTTTTCTGAATGAGCCCGAAGCGGGTTCTCGCTCTCGAAATAAAGCACTATTCTTTGATATTCTTTCACCATAGCGGCTATGATTGCGTTAAAAGACTTCTGGAAATCAATCAATGACTTGCCTTCGTCAAAAGGAAAGTCGCCAAAATTTACACTAAATTTCTTGTATAGCATATCAATAGAAGAGTCATAAAAGGCAAGAAGCCACTGACGACGCTGTTGTTCATAATCAGTCTTGAGCTGGGTGAGAGTTTGAATAGATGACTTTACGTTTTCAATCTTAGTTGTAATTTGTGCGATATCTTCTTTCGTAGCAAGGTTTTTACCTTTTTCAGACACGTAAGAACCAAAGTATCCGCGAACAAGGAAGCCGACAATTGCAGACACGATGATTATTGCTAATGAAATGAAAGTTTCAAACATTTGTGTAATCCTTTGATTCACACATAACAATTAATCTGCTGCAAGCTATAATTAATCACATATTAGTATTATAGGCATTGATATGTCAAGGATCATACGATCTTCAACTAATAATCTAATCATCGCAAAACAATATAATAACGAGCGGATACAATGTGTGGCGCAAATTGCAACATATAATATAACATTAAAAAACTAATATTATGCTGCAAGTCGTAAAATGTTAAATTTCAATATTTTCATCATGAGGGAGAATAAAGATACGTTCGATTACCGACTGAAGTATCGCATGTGTCGTAATGATGACAGACTCTCAATTACAGGAAGCTATACGTAACAAAAGTGATTGACCATTAGAACCGCTAAAGGTCATTATCTAACCTGCTTTTTCTCAAGAAAAAGGAGGAGAAATGACTCAAGCAAGGTCGATTGTCAGTACGCCGCTCAGTCGTGAAGT
>JAPLKF010000242.1 GCA_026388215.1 Pseudomonadota bacterium
AAATGCCTTCTTCAAGAGAGGGAGCCTGAGCCTTGTAATGAGACCAATTCCTGCTACTGTTCCGGACTTTGATACCCTTGGTCTTCCGGATTCATTGAAGGAATTTACACAATTAAGTGATGGACTTATTCTTATTACAGGTCCTACTGGAAGCGGGAAGTCTACCACCCTTGCATCCTTGATAGATATTATCAACAGGGAGAGGGCGTGTCATATTGTGACAATCGAAGACCCTATTGAATTTCATTTTAGCCCTGCGAAATCGATAATAAGCCAGAGAGAGGTTGGGAGGGATACAAAATCAGCCCATGAGGCACTAAGAAGGGTATTAAGGGAAGATTCTGATGTAATAGTTGTTCATGAGATAAGGGATATGGATTCGATGAGGGCAGCCCTGGAAATGGCTGAGACAGGACATCTTGTATTTTCAACCCTCCATACGATAAACGTCTCTCAGACTATTAACAGAATAGTCGATTTTTTCCCTGAAGGCGAGAAGAATAAAATCAGACTTTTGATTTCACAGGTACTTAAGGGTGTTGTTGCCCAGCAACTGGTGAGAAGGATAGATGGAAGAGGTTTTGTTTGTGCTGTTGAAGTTATGAAGGTCAATCCAGCTATAAAAAATCTCATTAAAGAAGAGAAGATTCATCAGATATATTCAATAATGGATGTTTCAAAGAATGAAGGTATGGTCACGATGAATGATGCACTGCTTGCCCTGTATAAAAGGGGATTCATAGACATGCCGGAGGTTATTGGACATTCTTCAGGAGAAAAGGGATTCATAGAAAAGGTTATTAAGGAGTCACCTCAGAGACATGATGTGTTTACAGGAAAGAGGTTCTTAGACCTTGAAAGGGGTATGATAACGTATGAGGCAGATTTTAGCTCCGGGAATTTAAGTCACTTTGATACATCGGGGATACTTCTCAATACCCCGTTGGGGTTACTTTTCAGGGATAGAGGTCAATTAAAGGAAAATCTTCATTTTATTGCGGATTATACAATTTTAAACGGGAAGAAACCCCCTTTTCCTTTAAAGTCGCTTTTTAAACTTTCTTATAAAATTTTAGATGCTAAGATTGAAAAACATTACTATACTTTAAGGTTGAGGGTTGTTATTGATAATAAAAATACCTTTGATATCCCGGAGGTACCTGTTGAACTTACTAAGGATGGTGACTGGCATACACTCACAATACCTATTCCTGAAGGGTATACAGGGAAGGAGATCAAGTACTATATGCTCCTTTTTGACAATAATATCAAAGAGATTGTTTTTAACAACATAAATTTCATTTGAGGTGAATGATGAATTTGAATGATATGCTCCATGCAATGATAACAAAGGATGCTTCCGACTTACACCTGGTAGAAGGGATCCCGCCGGTCTTGAGAATTGATGGTGATTTGAGTTTCTTGAGCAAGGACACCTTAACAAAGACTACCTTGAGGGATTTTTTGGACCAGATACTGGATGACCCTGTGAAAAAGCAGAGATTTCGTGATGAGAAAGAGCTTGATTTTGCGCACGAGATAAAGGGGAAAGGCCGTTTCAGGGTTAACGCCTATTTTCAAAAGGGGTCTATTGCCTTTTCCATAAGACTCATCCCTGCAAAAATACCAAAATTTGAGGATTTGAATCTCCCGGGTATATTGAAGGAACTTACGAGAAAGCCAAACGGTTTGGTTCTCGTTACAGGCCCTACAGGTTGCGGGAAATCGACTACCCTTGCAGCAATGATTGATTTAATTAATCAGGAGCATTCGCTCCATGTGGTAACAATTGAAGACCCGATTGAGTATGTGTATACACCTAATAAGTCTATTATTTCCCAGAGAGAGGTTGGGGATGATACCCGTTCATTTGTCAATGCCCTGAGGCATGTGTTGAGACAGGACCCTGATGTGATACTTATAGGTGAGATGAGGGATTTAGAAACAATGCAGACTGCAATGACTGCTGCTGAGACAGGACACCTTGTATTTTCTACCCTCCA
>JAPLKF010000243.1 GCA_026388215.1 Pseudomonadota bacterium
CAGTGTGGTTGCGTAAGGTCCTCTGTCCTCTGGATAGGTATCTATACCGAGCTCCCGTAGGGCTTTTTCCTTCTCTTTCCTCACTTCCATTAACTCATTTATCGGTTCCATTATGCT
Organism: Pseudomonadota bacterium; assembly: GCA_026388215.1. Lineage (NCBI taxonomy): Bacteria > Pseudomonadati > Pseudomonadota > Pseudomonadota bacterium. Next base: position 118 of record JAPLKF010000243.1, read on the forward strand.
CTCCTGTTACCTCTATAATAACTACATGGCGCAAAGCGCATAGCGTTAGTTCAGCTCTATGCCCTTTGCTCTCTGCCATTCATTACACTTCCACTATAACATCATAATCAAGGGTTTTCACTATTTTACCTTCTCTCATTTCTCCTACATTGCATGTGCCTTTTATAAAAGCCATGCCATCAATGTCTGGAGCCTGTGTGAGGAGTCTTCCAGTCATTGTTTCTTCTTCTTTTTCCTCAATTATTACCTTTAACCTTTCACCTTTTAACCTCTTTAATCTTCTCTTTGATATATCCTTCTGTATCTCCATAATCTTATTGTACCTTTCCTGTTTTATGCCTTTTCTCACATGTCCTTTCATTCTGCTTGCTAATGTCCCTTCTTCCCTCGAATACATAAATGCCCCCAGCATATCAAACTCCCATTTTTTCACAAAATTACATAGATTAAGAAAATCCTCATCAGTCTCCTTAGGAAAACCAACAATCACTGTGGTTCTCAGTGTAATTTCAGGTATCTCTTTCTTAATCTTATCCAGCAACACCTCTAATTGTGCCTTTGTATAACCCCTGCCCATCAAATTAAGGATTTTGTCTTCAGAATGCTGAATCGGTATATCCATGTAGTTAATAATCCTTTCCTCATTTTTTATCATGTTTATAAGCCCTTCGTCTATGCCTTTTGGGTGCATATACAAAAGTCTTAAAAAATAATCTCCTTCTATATCAAGCAGGGATTTTAATAATATCTTGAGATTTAAACCAGTATGTCTTCCATAAGCTGTGATATCCTGACCAACTATATTAATCTCTTTAAAACCACTATGTATGAGCCATATAAATTCCTTTTTTATGTCTTCTAATGTTCTGCTCTGTAAGCCCCCTCTTATATCAGGGACAGTGCAATAACTGCACCTGTTATCACAGCCTTCCTGAATCTTCAAGTAGGTTGAGGGGCTGCCTGTCAATATCTTTCTTGGAAATGTCTCAGAGAATATGCCTTCCCTATGAAAGAAGCCTTTTCTCTCAATCAATGTTTCTATTTCTTCGTAAAAATTCCTCCCGATAAAAAGGTCTACTTCAGGCAGAAGCCCGGCAAGTTTTTCCCTGTAGCGTTCTACAAGGCATCCTGTTACAACCAGTTTCCTCTGACCACCTTCTACCTCTTTTGCTGCCTCCAGTATGGTCTCGATAGACTCTTTTGCCGCATCCTCAATGAATGCACAGGTATTTATGATAACACAATCTGGTGTTTCGGAGAGGGTGTGCCCCTCCTTTTCAAGCCTCTGTGCAATATATTCTGATTCTACAAGGTTCTTCGGACAGCCAAGGCTTATGATTTTAAACTTCACCAGAAGATACTCCTGAAATACAGTGAATGGGTAAATAGGCACATGGGTTAATCAGTAAATCTACAATAAAACCAACCCTAAAGCAAACCATACCTATGTTCCATCAAGCTTCTCGCCCCTTTTAATCTTTGTACTTATTCAATTTATCAGGGGACATAATTTTTGGTGATTGTAAATCTTTTGACACCAATTATCAATGTGGTCTTCAGGGTCGAATCTTCACAGCCTGTTGCCCAAACCAGATAGAACTGTTGAAGCCGAAAGATTTTCCTTGAGGGGAATACCTTTCGGATAAAAGACTCTTCATCCACAAAGAAAGGTTTGGGGCAACAGGATGCTTAAAATTAAGAAGCGCCTTTTTTACATATTAGTGTAAAATTGCCTTGACTTTTTTACATATTAGTGTAAAATTGCCTTATGGAACGATTGGTTGGCACATACATCTTTGATCCAGAAATGAATGCCGGTAAAATGGTGTTTCTCACAGGTCCGAGGCAGGTCGGTAAGACCACTTTCGCAAAAAACTGGCTTGCATCTGTTGGGTTTGAGGATATGTATTTCAACTGGGATGACCCGGCTGTATTGAAGGAGTACACAAGAAACCCCCTCTATTTTAGAAATATCATTGACAATAAATTCAAGGGAGAGCCTGTTCCTCTCGTTTTTGATGAAATCCATAAACACAAAAACTGGAGAAATATACTGAAAGGCATCTATGATACAAGCAAGGAAAAAATAAGAGTTCTTGTTACGGGGAGTGCCCGTCTGGGGATGTATAGGAAATCAGGGGATTCGTTAATCGGGCGGTATTTTTCATATCAGATGCTTCCGCTTGGACTCCCTGAGGCAGCAGGAGACTTCTCTTCTGTACTTCAGAATGATGAGCCTTTTGTTAGAGGAGACCTGTTAATGGATTTCGCAAGGAAGGTAAGGACTCAGGGCTTAGTGGATAGCCTTGCAAATCTTCTTATCTTTGGCGGTTTTCCCGAACCATTCCTTAAGAACTCACCGAGATTTCACAAAAGATGGCGGAGAGAGTACAAAACACTCCTTACAAAAGAAGATGTACGGGATTTGTCAAGAATCACGGATATAAGAGGTATTGAACAGATTATAGAGATACTTCCCACAAAAGTAGGGTCTCCACTGAGCATAAATTCTCTGCGGGAGGATACAGGTTATCACCACGCAACAATAGTTAATTGGCTTGAGATTCTAAAAGAACTCTACCTTATCTTTACCATCAGGCCATGGCAAAAAACTATAGTGCGCTCTGTAAAGAAGGAGACAAAGCTCTACTTTTTTGACTGGTCAAATATTCCTGATGGCGGATACCGCTTCGAAAACCTTATTGCAGTGTGTTTACTCAGAATGGCAGCACGATTTACTGAAACAGGTTTAGGAAATTTCGAAATCATGTATCTAAAGGACAAGAATAAACACGAGGTGGACTTTCTTCTAACAAAAGACAGCAAGCCTTTTGCATTATTTGAAACGAAAGAGGCAGATACTTCAATCAGCGCCACAGGGAGATATTTCGGTAATAAACTAAGTATCCCTTTTTATCAGATTGTTTATCGCTGCGACAACGTAGAGACATTCCCCGATAACTGTTTTATAATACCTGCAGCAAACCTTCTTATGCTGACAGGATAAGGAGAGTATAAATACTATTAACGCTCCATGCTGAATAGAGGCTTATCCTGCAACATGTACCACGCATCGTGTATCGTGCATCACAAATATTTCACTCTGAACTCATAACTCCGAACTGTCTACCAGCATACATCTCTCCACACATGCCAGTGTCTTCTTGCCGGTACATTTCGCACCAATACCGACCATGTGGCATAAAAAGAAATCATATTTCAAGGGGTCTTCTGGAGAAATGGCCTTCAGAACTTCTGTTATCTCACACGCCGCTTTAAATGAAGGGGTTTTGCATTTCGTCCAACCAAGGCATCTCCCTATCTTGAAGATATGCGTATCAAGGGGGATAATTAAATCCCGCTTATCGATGAAACTCCATATACCCACATCTATCTCGTCCTTCCTCACCATCCACCTGAGATAGAGATTCCATCTCTTTAAAGGGTTTGTATTTGACCGTTTTGGGAAAAAGAATATCAGTTCATTACCATTGCCGAAAAAATGCTCCCTCACCGCCCATAATGTACTTCTTATATCCTCGTTATATAGGGACTTCAACATCATACCGATACTTCCATACCCGTCGAGTATCCTCTTTAAGGTGTGAAACAAGAGTACAATATCCTTGCCTTTCTGAAATCTATAGTAGAGCTTACTCAGGGCTGAAAATTTTCCCCTCTTGATAAACTCATAAGGGCTATCACCCATAAGCTCAAAAAGCGTTCTCAAGAACTTTTTAAATATGTCTATTTTCCCGTATGCAAACTGGGAGGCAAGAAAACCGGCAATCTCTATATTCCTATTTTCCTTATATCTCTGCAAAAACTCCACAGGGTCATCGGCCACAACCCTGTAAAGATTTTCTTTTTCTCTCCTGTATATCTCTCTGAGATTAATGGTCTATTCCTTCCCTCGAATCCTTGTTTCCTAATGTTTTAGTCAACTTGTTCTTCCACTCTGCGATGCGTTTTTTAAAAACCATTCCTGTCTCTTCATGCCCTTCCTTCCACTCATCCCATTCCTCAATGTTTGGCTCCACACCATCACCTGTAATGCCCATCTCTTTTAAACGACCCGTTATTCTTTCCCTGATAATCATTCCTCTCTTTTCCATTTCTTCCTTAAATTTATTTTGTAACATTTCCAATTCCTTTTTTAATGATTCCTGTAATCCGCCGTTTACAATGTAAAAAAGCTCAAGCAATCTTGTATTATCACTTCCAATATCAAACTCCTCAATTAATAAATCCATCAGCAGAGACCTCTTTAACCCCTTATCTCCTTTTATCTCTTCAATCTCCTTTTCGACATCATCTTTTTTTTCTATCATGCCCTCTAAGTACCTTCGCAAGGTTGCCCTTATCTTATTTTCTGTATCTTTCAGGACAGACAGTCTTCTTTCTTCCTCATCCATTATAAGGTTTTTCGTTTTTTCCATTGCCAATTCTATTGCGCTTTTTATTTCAGCCATGTTAATACCCCAGTAAAGTCAACAAGTAGGGAGTAAGCAGTAAGCAGTAACTGCCTACTTCATACTGCCTACTTTTCTTCAAAATTTACACATGATGTACCCATCTTGTCATACACATGCGGACTATATTCTACAACTTATACTTTAACTCATCTTATTTTCTCAATATCGCTTGCTTTACCAATCACCACTAAAGCCTCACCATCCTTAATAACGAAATTAGCTCTGGGCACCATCTGAATCTGATCTGTAAGTATGTCTCTGACTGCAATCACCTCTATATGATATTTACTCCTCAACTGTAGCTCTCCAACTGTCTTTCCAAGAAAGCCTTTTGGTGGTGCAATTTCACCGACCATATAATCATCACTCAGGGGGATGTAGTCGAGAACATTCGGATAAATTAGACTTTTCACTACCTTGCCTGCCATCTCTTTTTCTGGAATGATCACCTCTGTTGCCCCAACCCTCTCCAGAATCATCTTATGTTCCTCATTCGGTGCCTTCACGATAATATTTTTCACCTTTAAGTTTCTGAGATGAAGCGTAATGAGCGTACTTGCAGCCAGATCTTCCCCGAAAGAGACAATCACCACATCATCCTCCCGAAGACCAACAGCATCTATTACCTCTTTGTCCATACCATCTGCAAGGATCGCTTTAGTACAAAAATCCTTGACCTGCTGGACGGCCTCTCTTTTTTTATCGATCGCAATCACTTCAATGCCATTTTCGTAAAGCCCCTTCACGATATTAAAGCCAAAAATACCCAGTCCTATTACAATAACCCTTTGCATTTTGAAACCTCCTTAGCCTACCATTACAGTTTCCTCTGCATATGTTATGCTCCTTTTTGAGGAGCTTATGGAAAGAGAAAAGGCAAGTGTCAAAGGCCCTACCCTTCCTGCAAACATCATCACAATGACCGCTATCTTTTGAATGTCATTCAATTTCTGGCTAATCCCCATAGATAACCCCACTGTCCCAAAGGCAGATACCGTTTCAAAAAGATATTCTATAAACAGGTGACGGCTCTCCAGGGCTGGAAGATTACCCATTCCGGTAAACAGGAGAATCGATGTAATGAGCGAAACTGAGAAGGCTGATGCAAACATGATCGAAATTGCCCGGGTCAAAATCTCTCTCGGGATGGTTCTATTAAAAACGGTTACCTCTTCACTTCCCTTTAATCGATTCCACATAATTAAGAAAAGAAGGGACGCGCTCGTTGTCTTAATGCCCCCGCCTGTCGAGCCAGGAGAAGCCCCAATGAACATGAAGATTATCAGAACAAGGATTGTTTCGTTTGTAAGCAGTCCAATATCCACTGTATTGAATCCACAGGTTCTTGGAGTGATGGACTGAAAAAATGAAATCAGGATTGTTGTCTCAGTGGAAAAACCCTTAACAATATGATTTTTTTCAAAGATATAAAAGAGCAGCGCCCCTAAAACTATAAGAATCGCTGTGGTTATAAGAACAAGCTTGCTATGAACTGATAACCTCTTTTGAAAACCTCTTATTTTGGAAATGATTTCATGCTGTACTATAAAACCAATCCCGCCAAGCACAATTAACCCCATGATTGTCAGATTGACAATAAGATCCCCCTGGTAGTCTATCAGGTTATTGGAGAAGAGGGAATATCCACAGTTGTTGAATGCGGAAATCGCATGATAAAGGGCATAATAAAAGGCCTGTGATGGGGAAAAACTTCGGGAGAAGGGGATATACAAAAAAAGTGTTCCAAGTGCCTCAATAATGAACGACAGCAAAACAACAGATTTTAGGACAATGTAGAAATCCCTTCGAGGGGTATGTAAAAAGGTGGTTTGTACAATCTCTCTCCCTTTGAAAGAAATCCCCCGACCCATAAGGCCGAAGAAGAATACAGAGAAGGTTATGATACCCAATCCCCCAAATTGAAAAAGGATCATGGTGATAATCTGACCTGTCAGGGAGAGGTCTTTCCCCACATCCAGAACAACGAGCCCCGTAACACACACCGCAGAGGTAGAAGTAAAAAGGGCATCAACAAATGTTAACTGGCCCTTACTTGCGGAAAATGGAAACCAGAGGAGGATGGCCCCTGCCATGATAACTGCAGCGAAACTAATGACAAAGATACGGGAAGGTGTAAGGTGCCTTGAAAAGAAGGTCTTAATCCTTATATGAATCTTTGTTATCATCGACCTCTATCAACCTGTTTAAGCCCCAGTGTTAGATATTTTTTTGCAAGGTTTATATAAAGCTCCTTTGCTATACTCCAATATTCTTCATCTTTTGACGATATCTTCCGGATAATCTTTGCCGGATTGCCCCCGACTACAACCCCTCCTGGTATTACCTGCCTCATCTTCACAACACTCCCTTCTGCGACTATTGTATTTTTTCCAACCTCTGAATAAATGCTTAAAACCGCCCCCATACCTATTACAGAAAGGTTGCCAATTGTGCTCGCATGTATTATTGCACCATGGCCAATGGTAACCTTCGCCCCGATTTTGCAGGTCTTTTTTGGAGGGGCATGAATAATTACCCCCTCTTCAATTGCAGTTCCAGAGCCAATTTGAATAGAGCCATAATCCCCGCGGAGTATGGCTCCATGTCCGATATAACAGTTATCTCCAATCCTCACATCACCAATTACA
>JAPLKF010000244.1 GCA_026388215.1 Pseudomonadota bacterium
TGAAAACGCTGGGGCGGTTAAGAAGGCACTCATAGGCCCTATTGCAATGGCCGTGAACACTTCCCTCCAATGGGATTTTCCTTCCGGGATGGTCTTGGCAGTGGGGACGGCGTTAGTGGTCGATAGCAGCTCAAACACGGCCCTAACAATATTTGCCTGGGGGCGAGTAGAATAATATGTCGGGGATCTTCTCCGATATTGTGACGCTGGCGAGTAGCGGCCGGAAACGGTAAAACTCGACTGGGCCAGCTTGCAGGTGTCCAGTTTTCAAATAACAGCAAGCAGCCGATGGTGGGCTTATCCGGCCTGTGAATCGGTAAAAGACCTGGCCATTCATCGAACAGATGGTCAGGCCTCCTTTTTATTAGCCTGCATCTACACCCATATCAAGCACCCTGACAAAAAAGAATATAAGGAGGCATATATGCCAGGGTAAGCTAAATATACCCCTCTGGTGCAGTCTTTACAGCCTTATCCCATGCTTCTTTTTGTTCAGCAGGTTCGAGTTTGGTAAGGGGACGGACTTGAGATTCTGTTTTGGGAATGACACCAATTGGTGTCAAATTGTCCGTAACCTCAGTAGAAGATATAAGTCTATTTGCATGTGTTTTACTCATTCCCCATTTTTCTTTACAATACTCCTCAAAAGTTCCATATTGTTCCCTGTAAAGCCTGCTATCCCTGATTTTCATAAGGGCTTTTCCGACTTCATAGAAGGCATGTCACATCTTGTCCTCAAATACCTTTTTTTTGATGCATGGATGTGTAGTGATTTTAGACATAGGTATACCCCCCTACTGTTGGGAAATTCAGGATCAGGGATATTTCAGGGGGTAGAAAAATTTTTAATTTTTTTCTTGACATTAGATTTCAATGAGGTATATATTGTATCTACCATGCAGATAAAAAGAACTGAGTTTACAACTTATGATATTCAAAAAGCCCTGAATCTCCCCCGTGAAAGGTTTAGGGATTGGATCAACCGGGGGTTTGTTGCGCCGTCAGTGGCCGCTGAGGGTTCAGGGACAAAGGCAATTTTTACCATTCAAGACGTTTATGGGGTTGCACTCTTCCGTGACTTGATTGAACACGGTTATAGTAGAGACGTGGCGAGTGATTATGTGAAGGCGTTTATGAAGCAACTGAAGAAAGAAAAAGACAACCCGGATTATGAAAAAACTGCGTATATTCTATATAGGGTGTTTGTTAGAGAAGGAAAAGAAGTTGACGAAGCCCTTCTTCTCAGACCGGGCGCATGGAAGATTGATCTCGAAAGTGGCAACATAGATTGGGCTTTAACTAATCCAAAGTTTAAGAAAATATTTGATAGTATAGATCCACCCCCTATTAAAAATAAAGATTGGCACGTACTTCATGTTGTTAATTTTGAAGCTTTGCGTAAAGAAGTTGATGCAGCATTAGCACGGCTATGATTTTTTTATAAATAGGAAGGTGGATATTATAACCACCCATGAAGGAGGTAGCACATGAAGTCAATAAACAGAGAATTAAGGGCAGCGATTGTATTGAAATTTGGAACTCAATATAACTTTTCAGCAGCATTGGGGGTGCCAAACAATATGGTATCCCTCGTTGTATGTGGCAACAAGGTCCTCAACGATGAGCAGAAGCGGCACTGGGCGAGGGTCTTGAACGTCAAGGACATCGAGAGGCTCTTCCCTAAAGGATAATTATGGCAAGTCCACAAAAAGAAAATGGCCACATTGACATTGCTCACGAGATAGCAGAGGCATTCTATAAACTTCAATTATCCGGTAATGAATGGCGCATCCTTTGGGTTATTTTTAGACAGACTTATGGTTGGCACAAAAAGACGGATCGAATCAGTGTTACACAATTCCAGCAAAGGACAAATCTAAAGCGTAGGCATGTTTCAAGAGCTTTAAAAGACCTTATTGATAGATATATCGTCACCAAAAATGACACTACTTTTATTACAACATACGGATTTAATAAGGATTATTCAAAATGGCTACCGTCACCAAAAATGGCAGATGTCAAAATTGGTGATACCCCAGTGTCAAAATTGGTGACGGAAGCGTCACCAAAAATGGTGCCCACAAAAGAAACAAAAGAAACTATACAAAAGAAAAAAGATATATATGTATTCTCCCCAGAGTTGTTTGAAACCTTTTGGATGAAATATCCTGCTCGAAATAGAAAGGTACTCGGTAAACCAAAATGTCTTAAATATTTTAAGTCATGTAAATTTACAGATTGGGAATCTTTAATTAAGGCTACTGAGAATTATTGCAATAGCAAAACAGCCATGGATGGATTTGCAAAAGACCCGATAAATTTTCTTAAAGAAGATTACTGGCGAGACTGGATAGAACCAGAAAAACCAGACAGTATATTCGATACTCCCGAACACCATACCAGCATATTTGATACTCCCCCGTCCATTTCCCATGAAGAACCTAAATATTATGAACACGAGACTTATGATCAAGAGAAAATAGATGCAGTCCACAGCCTTGTCGCAGATATAGAAAAGAAGATAACCGGGATACAAAATAAAATATGAATAAGTTGACATTAAATATGGACTTTGCTTATAATCCCTTAAAAAATGAAGGGGGGTTAAGCATGGCTGGACATATTAGGTGTTCCAAGTGTAGACATACCATCAATGGCCCATTGTGTGGATGTGGCAGTGTCAAGGTCCATATATCTCTCTATTCGAAGGGGAAGCATTATAAGGTTGGCAAGGATAGAGAGGGCGACATTCTCACTTACTACAAGGCAAAGAGGCTACTTGAAAACATCCGGAGTGAAATTGACAGGAAAAAGTTTGACATAACAAACTGGTTACCAGGGAAGATACGGGAAAGGCTATTTATCAACAAGATGGATGAATGGCTTGCCTTAAAAGAAAATGAGGTCGAGACAAAAGAGCTGGCTCCTGAGACCTTTCGATGTTATCAGAGTTATACGAAAAACCACTATAAACCCTTCAATAGTATGGATGTGAGGGACATTACCTTTGCAGATTTGGAGGTATTTAAGGATAAACTACCAGGGCATTTGAAGATAAAGAGTAAGAAGAACATCCTCAATGCTTTAAAATCATTTTTTGTTTGGCTACGTAAGAAGGGGGTCGTCAAAGAGGTTCCACTATTTCCTGAAATAAAAGGTGATGACGCTACTGTGAGAATTGCGCTTGATTATGATGATCAGGCCGAGGCATTGAAAAAGATACCAGAGGACCATAAAGATATTATCGAATTCATGTTTGAAACAGGACTCAGGATAGCAGAGGCATGTTCCCTGAAAATATCAGATATTGACACAAAAGAGGGGAAGGCATTAATCCAGCGTACATATAGCGGGAGTGTCTTAAAAGAGAATACAAAGGCAAACAGCAAGAAGTGGATACCATTGAGCGACAAGGCTATTGAGATAGTGTTAAAAAATTCTCACAGCAAACACCCTGGTCTATTCTTATTTATCAATAGTGCTACTGGTAGAGGCTATAGACAGGAGTTTTTGAGAAGGTTATGGCACAAGTATTCAGATCTTGATGTCACCCTCTATGAATCTACGAGGCATTCATTCTGCACACAGATTGCAGAGAGCGGGATATGCAATACTTTACAAGCGAGAGAATTAATGCGCCATAGTGATATTAGAAGTACTGAAAAATACTTTCATGGGAGTATTCCAAAGCTGAGAGACATTGTTAATTCAAGAGGCAAAATTATTGAGCTCAGGAAACCAAAAGGAAACGAGAAGGAAACGAGTTTGAGCAATGTATCTAATTGATTTTATTATACTTTATATTCGGAGAGGGTGGGATTCGAACCCACGGTCCGCGTGTTAGACGGACAGCCGATTTCGAGTCGGCCCCGTTATGACCGCTTCGGTACCTCTCCTCATCTGAAAGAACCTTTTTAACAGTGCCTCACTCTTTTCCTTTAATACACCGCCTCTGACCTCGAGTTTGTGGTTGAGCGGTAACTTACTCACATCTAACACCGAACCAAATGCACCTCTTTTTGAATCAAAACATCCAAAGACAACCCTTCTTATCCTCGCCTCTATGATCGCACCTGCACACATTATGCAAGGCTCCTTTGAGACAAACAGGGTGCATCCTGTCAACCTGTAATTATTCAAGACCTTTGACGCCTCCTCAATTGCAAGGATTTCGGCGTGGGCAGTGGCTTTGTTCGTATGGATGGTAAGATTATGGGCTTTTGATATAATCTCGTTATCCTGAGATACTATGACTGCACCCACCGGAACCTCTTCTTTATCAAAGGCAGCCATTGTCTCCTTTAAACAGAGCTTCATGAAATATTCATCTTTCATGCCTAAAATATACCCGTGATTGCGTATAAAATCAATGGATTTAGCTATCAGCTACCAGCAAACGAATCAATCTTGCATATTGGCTGCTGCGCCTTCAAAAAATGGATGTGTAGAATGCTCAATACGCTCCTTCATCCTTACAATATATTCCGGTCTTATTCCGTCCTTCCACCGGGGGTAGCCCCCGAGCCACAGATATTTCAAAAGTTCGTGAAATCCCTGTTTGCTGAAGAGGTACTCACCTATCCTGATGGTCTGGTTTACTGCGTCCACAACAACCTGTATCTTTGATATTGCGGTGTATCTTCTCACGACACCTTCCACAAGCTCCCTGTTTATATAGCCATTAGGATTCTGCTTGAATTTATCCGTTTCATGAGGGAAGGGAAAATGCCCGTACACCTCGCCGATAAAACCACTCAATTCAACACCGTTTATAGCTCCCATAAGATTACCAATTTGCCTTATTTCAAGAATATACGCATCCCATTCCGTCTCAAATATTTTTCTCGATTCCTCTCCGGCAAGCTCAATAATTCGTTCTGACATATCATTGGCAAAGAAAAAATAATCGTTCAGGAGAATCATATCGGTCTCTATATTGAAAAAACCGAATGGCACTTCACCATGACTCAGTGACTCAAAAAGTAGTGGCATAAAATCTCCCAATATTTATCTGGAATATACCAGAAGGGGATTTTGATAGCAAATACTAAATATCTGAGGTTGAATAAGGCCTTCCCCTCTGTTATAGTAGTCGTTATGAATCTTGACTCAAAATATGAGACATTAAAAACCATCATAAAGGGGTTTGAAGGTGTGCTTGTTGCGTTTTCAGGGGGCGTGGACAGTACGCTTCTCCTTAAGGCCTGCGTTGATGCGCTTGGCAGGGAAAATGTGCTTGCATTTATCGCTTCATCTCCAACCTATCCTGCAAAAGAAATTGAAGAAGCAATAAACACTGCACAAGCAATCGGGGCAGAGTATGTGGTTATAGAAACAGATGAAATGGAAGATGCTGATTTTATCCAGAACACAAAGAATAGGTGTTATTACTGCAAATTACATCTCTTTGATAAGGCATGGGAAATTGCAAAAGAAAGAGGATTAAAGCGTATAGCTGAAGGCTCAAATCTTGATGATATGAGTGATTTCAGACCAGGGCGAAAGGCCTGCGCTGAACAGAGTGTGGTTAGTCCGCTGCTCGATGCGCAACTCACCAAGAGTGAGATCAGGAATTTATCGAGAGCCCTGTCGCTACCCACTCACGATAAACCCTCATACGCCTGTCTTGCATCAAGGATACCTTATGGAACACCTATTAACAGCAATATATTAAAAAAGATTGAGCTTTCAGAAGAATTTATAAAGTCCTTCAATATAAAGCAGGTCAGGGTGAGATATCACGGCAGTATTGCGAAAATAGAGGTAGCAGAAGAAGAGATTGATAGAGTTATAGCCTATAGGAACGAAATAGCCGAAGCATTGACACGCTATGGGTTTACTTATGTGTC
>JAPLKF010000245.1 GCA_026388215.1 Pseudomonadota bacterium
GATACTGTCAACTCTTTTCTGCAAATTTCTCTATAGGGTTTATTCTCAACGGTTTTCATCATCTTCAATTACGCTGCCTTTGCATATTTTGATGCCCTAATGTTATCAAGTATTGTCTTTGCCTCATGTGTCATTACAACCCCATACCAGTTGAGTTCTTTTAGTTGCCACCAGACCATAGTAAGAGCTCTTGTTTCCTCCTGGAATCTGCCTATTGTTCTGGTTCTTCTTTTTACTTCACAGAAGCTCCTCTCTGCCACATTGGTAGTCCTTATCCTTTTTCTGTGGGTGTAGGGGTATTTATAATAGGTAAGGCATGATTCTATATCATCAAGAAGACATTCAAGTGCAGAAGGATACTTTTTACCCCAGTCTTTCTTAAAGAGGTTTATTGCCTCAAGGGCATGTTCATAGGTGGAAGCATAGAATATCTTTCGTATAGAGTCTTTTACATTGTCTTTATCAGATTTGAGGACCTTATCAAGGATATTTTCTGTTTTATGTTTTGTGCATCGTTGTATATCAGATGTAGGAAATACCTCATCCACTGCCTTTATTAATCCAGGGCAACCATCAATAACTGTTAATAAGGGTTCATTAAGTCCCCTCTGTATGAGATCATCAAGGAAGTATTTCCATGAACTATAGGATTCCTTATTGCCGAGTGATACGCCTATAAGTTCACGGCTTCCATCTTCCAAGAAACCCCAGGCAATGAGGATTGCCTCTTTTTCTGTGGTATTTTTTCTTACCCCAAGCCTTATACCATCAAGGATAAGATATAATACAGGGGTTTGTGATAGATCTCTCTTTTTCCAGGCATTGAATTCTACCACTATCTTTTTGCTTATCTTTATCACATTCTGGTGGGAGAGGCCTCTTGTGCCAAGGAGTTTACCTACTGCCTTTTTAACCTTTCTTGTGGAGAGACCATGCATATAGAGAAGGGGTATGGTCTCCTCAATTTCTTTTATCCGTGTAAGATAGGGAGGGAGAAGCTGTGAGTGAAAGGGTATATCTGTATTCCTTACCTGAGGCATCTCTATCTCTATATCACCACATCCTGTTTTTATAGTTCTGGGTTTAAAACCACTGCGGAGGCCCTTCTGATTATCCGTTCTTCTTTCATAATAATCCCTTCCTATGAAGGCTTTTAGTTCTTCTTCTATGGCTATCTGTAACATCATCCTGGCGCCGGTGTGGGTAAGTTCCATAATTGATGAGACATGATTCATCTCTCCCATATGTTTCTCAATGACTTCTTTCATCTTTTTTGATACACTTTTCTTCATGGGTATAGTTCTCCTTTCTCCCGTTTAGGGGATTGTTTAATCCATTGAGAATTATACCCTTTATTGAATTTACAGAAAACATGTTACACTATCATTCATAAGACTTGCAGAACGTAGAGTGAACGTAATTCTTGAGCAGTTCAGAAAACTTGGAAATTTATCAGATACAAGAAATTATGAATATACAGAAAATGATGTTAAAAAAATGTTTAATGAACTAAATAGGGCTTTAAAAAGCACAGGTGGACTTTTTTTTAAAAAAGGCGTTCAAAAATCAAAGTTATTCAAATTTTAAGGGATGCCTATGAAAGATTTATGTATAGCTTTGGCTCAGTCAGATACAGAAGCTGAGATTGTTCAAGTATTAAAAGATGCAGGTTTTTGGGATAATTCAAAACATTGGATGTATTTTGCTGGACTTGAGAATAGCTTCAGTATCATAGGAAACCAGCAAGCCTTACCTGAATCTGCACTGGTAGAAAAGATCATTAATAGCATTGATGCTGTTTTGATGGCGGAGTGCTTAAAAAAAGGTATTGATCCGACCTCCAAAGAAGCACCGCAAACTATTTGGGATGCAGTTGAACGTTTTTATAATATTAGAGGCGGTTTTCTTTATAATTTGGATGCTCGTGAAAGGGCAAACCTTGCAGAGAAAATAGTTAACGTTATTTCTTCAGGGTCAAAAGCGGTGCCTTCTTATTCTTTCATTGATTTTGGAGAAGGGCAGACGGCAAAGACTATGCCGAAGACGTTATTATCATTGGCTGGTTCAAATAAGCTAAGAATTCCATTCGTCCAGGGGAAATTTAATATGGGTGGAACGGGTGTTTTTCTCTTTTGTGGTGATCGAAATATTCAAATAATGATTACTAAAAGGCATCCGGAGGTAGCCTTTTTTGAAAAAGATGATCCGACAAGAAACGATTGGTGTTTTACTATAATTCGTAGAGAAGACCCCCGTGAAGGGCAAAAGCATTCAGTTTTCACTTATCTTGCACCCAATGGAAAGATACCGCAGTTCAAAGCTTCTGCACTGCCTTTATTTCCAAAAACGTATCCCAATCCCTACGGTACAGACGTAGAACATTGTACCTTCGTAAAAATTATAGAGTATCAAATACCTAGATATAAGACAAACATCACACTCGATATGTATAACAGACTCAATTGTTTATTACCAAGATTAGCATTACCTGTAAGACTTTGGGAAAGGCGGAAGGGATTCGAAGCTCACACATTTGAAACAACACTTGCAGGTTTATCCGTGAGATTGGAAGAGGATAAGAGAGAAATGCTTGAATTCTCAAGTTCGAGTACTTTTGAAATAGATGGGCTAAAATTACCCACGACAATATACGCATTCAAGAACAAGGAGCAAGCTAACAGATATAGAAGCGAGGAAGGTATCATATTTGTTCAAAATGGGCAGACACAGGGACACCTTCCGAAAGACTTCTTCAAGAGAAAAAAAGTTGGTATGCTCAACATCGCTGACCTCCTTCTTGTTGAAGTTGATTGTGATGGAATAGACAGGAGGGCTCGTGAAAGGTTATTCATGAACAGCAGAGATAGGCTCAGAAGTGGACAATTAAAGAAAGATATTGAAGACCAGCTTGAGGTTTTGATCAATGAACATCCTGGCTTAAGAGAGTTTCGTGAGAAAAGGACTAGAGAGGAAATTAAAGATAGGCTTGCCAAATCTAAACCATTAGAAAATGTTCTTGAAAAAATTGTTAAAAACAACCCGATCTTAGCAAGATTGCTTGGTAGCGGTTCAAGAATAAGTAGTCCCTTCAAGAGCGAGGTTGCTATGGAGACGAACTTATTTGTGGGTAAAAGGTTTCCCACTTTTTTCCAACTTAAAGCTGGATCATCAGGTGAATACATAAAAGAAGCTTACCTTAAACAAAGATTTCGCATACAGTTTAATACAGATGCTGAAAATAACTATTTTAAAAGAGATGAAGACCCTGGTGTTTTGATGGTGCTGCGTGATGGTGTACCCTATGGTTCTGGAATAGTAAACTTATGGAAAGGAACTTGTACCTTGAGTCTTGAGTTACCAGATGATGTGCAACTTTTCGATATTTATGATCTAGAGGTGCAAGTTACAGATCCGACAAGAATTGCCCCTTTTATAAATTATTTTAAAGTCTCCATTAAAGGTGAAGCGAAGCAACCAGGTGAAACAAAAAAAGGAAAGCGAAAAGAACCAATTATAAGCGGTAATGGTTCTGAGCAAAAGCCGCCTACTCTGGGTATACCTGAAATATTAGAAGCTTATGAAAAAGATTGGGGAGAATATGACTTTGACAAGGAAAGTGGTTTGGCACTCAGGCAGGGTGGTGATGAAGATCAATATTATTTTGTCGTTAACGTTGATAATGTGTACTTACAAAATGAACAGAAAATGAGGAAAGATGATGCTTTATCGCTGACGGAACAATTCAAATATGGGTTATCGTTGATTGGACTAGCTCTATTGACAGAAGAAGAAAAAAGAAAAAATCATGATAACTCTGAAGAAGAAGATAAAACCAAGGGCATAGATAATCAAATAAAAGAAGTGACAAAGGCTATATCGCCATTCATTATTCCAATTATCCGAGAACTTGGTGCAATGATTCCAGAACAGTGATATTAAAAGACAAGTTTCTTGATTTATATACAAATTAATGTTAGTTGAAAAATCAAGCACTGTCTCATATTTTGATTGGTCAAATGAAGAAAGAAATTATAAAAGCTCTAAACTTAAAAGTAAACATTTCAGGTCATACGCACGCATTTTACAACTATCCTGCTAGATTTCACCCCCAGTTTGCAAGAACCATCATAGAATATTATACGGAAGCCGGAGATTGTATAATAGATCCATTTATGGGTTGTGGCACGACAGCGGTGGAGGCATTAGTATGTGGACGTAGGTTTTTAGGTGTTGACGTTAATCCACTTGCCACTTTCGTAGCCTCCGTAAAAACAACACCTTTGACTACTAACGATTTAGAATCAATGACTGCATGGTTAGACAGAATCCAGTCTTTAACAAACCTTCACGATGAAGTAAATATAGATGCGTGTTGGAATCAGTATACAAAAAATGTTCCTTGGTGGATAAGAAAGACAATAATGCTTCTGCTTCAACTGATAGAGACTTTGGAGTCTGAACGGCAAAAAAAATTCGCCCGATGTGCAGTTTTATCTACAGGTCAATGGGCTCTTGATTGCAAAACCTACATACCCAACTCAAAATCCTTTATTAAAACGTTCCAGAACAAATTAACTGTCATGCTAAATGATATGCATGAATATCAAAAAAATCTCAGATTAAATCTTGATGTTCCTTTATCGCAAATTGAGCGACGCAGAAAAATGTTATGTAGGTCTATTGTTGGTATTCAAAATGATATGCGGGTAGTTCGGAATTGGAAACCTGCAAAATTAGTCTTAACTTCGCCTCCTTATCCAGGTGTCCATATTGTATATAATCGTTGGCAAATAAAAGGTAGAAAAGAAACACCAGCTCCTTATTGGATAATCAATACTCCAGATGGGAACGGCCTTAGCTACTATACCTTAGGTCACAGGAAGCAGAAGGGGCTAATGAACTATTTTCAAAATTTGAAAGCTTCCTTTGAATCTATCAAAACCTTATTGAATGAAAATAGTATCATTGTTCAATTGGTTGGTTTTTCAAATCCATCATGGCAATTGGAAAGATACCTCGAAGTAATGAATGAAATAGGCTATCAGGAAATCAATTGTTTTACAGGGTTAAATGATCGTTACTCCAGGAGCGTTCCCAATAGGAAATGGTATACTCAGTACAGAAACTCAGATAACTTTAGTGAGAAAGAATTCTTATTAATTCACAAGCTCATTTGAGAGGATGCGGTCTTTTAACAACTGACCGTGAACTAATTGTGAAGTAGAATCGTCAAACAAGAGGGGTATACCGTCAAGAAACTCTTCTGATAACAAGTTATTTAAGTAGTAATATCAATCAATAGCAAAAACGGGGGTACTATCAACCCCCAGCAAAATCACCCACCCGCAACACATCTTCTTACCTTCAAATTGTATAGTTTTTGTATAGTAGACATGGGTTTTTAACACAAAAAATATAAGAGAAAGATTATTCTGAAAAATCTATAAGTACATAACAATGTGTAGTAAATAAGAGAAATATTGAAAAATTGAGGCTCTCTATTAGGCTACTGCCAGTCATGCGCTCTCCCATCTGAGCTACAGCCCCACTGGTATTTTTATATCAATAAACCTTATAATTGTCAATGGGTTTTGCTTAAATACCCTATGCGCTATGCGGGCTCTACTTGAGCAGATGTTTCTTGATCTTCCCTGATGCAGTCTTGGGAAGCTTTTTGGTAAATTCAATGTAATGCGGAATTTTGTACCTGGCGAGCCTGTCGGCTAAAAAGACACGGACATCGTCCGGCGAAATCGAATGTCCTTCTTTT
>JAPLKF010000246.1 GCA_026388215.1 Pseudomonadota bacterium
AGTAGTAGGTGTACCAGGATCAGCTTTTGGAAGTATGGGAGAAGGTTATCTGAGATTCTCATTTGCTAATTCAGATGAAAACTTAAAAGAAGCAGTAAACCGTATAACCGAGCATATAAAGAAAAAATATTAACATATAAAAAATAATCATAAAATGTCAACAAGTCAATATGAAGAGCATAAAGGATGAGTAGAGGGCTAAAATTATTTGGCAAGTAAGAAATTTCATTTTTTTTACAATTTATCAGATAACTATATGCTGTTATTTAATCTGAGATATTGCTCAAAAACTAATATGAACCCGATTATTAGTTATTAGTTGAAGATAAATTAAAAATTAAAAGGTAATTTATGTAGATCCAGATGTATTAGATGTATTAATAGTAGTAAAAGTAAATAGATAACACTATAAAGAAAAATTACTTAAAATATTTATATTCTATAAATAAAATATCTTAAAATTTTATAAAATACTTAAATGTAATACAGCCTTTATTTTACTGATTTAAGGAGGTTAAATATGGTTAAAAAAAATCATCTCCAAGCCCATAAAAAATCAATAAAATAAGTAGAAATTAACCAATAACCTTCCTGAAACCCTTATTAGATAAGGGTTTTAAGGGTGGAGGTGAAAAATAAAATATAGGTGTATTAAAAGCCTTGCAAGACAAGGGTTCATAGTTTTTTGAAAGGTACAAAATAAAACGTAAAGGAGAAAAGAAAATGAGAAAAAATTACTTAGCCTTAATTGGTAATATAATTGATGGAACAGGCAAAGATCCTATTGAACGAGGAATGGTTATTGTTGAGAATGGAAGAATAACTACAATAGGAAAAAGAGATAATATCCCATTACCAAAAGATGTGAACGTTATCGAGGGAAATATATTAATGCCTGGAATGATTGATGCTCATGTCCATATGTGTGTTAATGGGGAGCCTGATACGATTAAAGTATTTTTTGATTCCACTTTATCAACCTATGCAATTAAGGCAACCGTTTATGTAAAAAAATCTCTAGAAGCTGGATTTACCACCTTAAGATCTGTAGGAGAGCCTGGATATTTAGGAATATCAATAAGAAATGCTATCAATCAGGGGATTATTCCTGGGTCTCGAGTATTAACTTCTGGTCCTCTCCTTTCAGCTACCGGGGGTCATGGGACTTTTCTCCCTCCCTGGCTTAGTTCTGAAATAAATATGGGCATATTTGCTGATGGCGTAGAAGAATTGCGTAAAGTAGTAAGAAAATTAATCGGAACAGGAGTAGATTTGATTAAAATCTGTGCAACTGGTGGTGTAATGGATATTGCCACTGAACCGAGTGCTCAGAATTATAATTTAGATGAAATTAAGGCGGTTACTTTTGAGGCTCATAAATTGGGTCGTAAAGTAGCTGCTCATGTTGAAGGTTTAAGTGGAGCAAAGGATAGCATTCGTGGTGGAGTGGATACAATTGAGCATGGTGTTGAGTTAGATGAAGAAACTATTCAGATGATGAAAGAAAAAGGGACTTTTCTTGTGCCAACACTTGTTGCTGTTTATAATGCTTGTGAGTATGGAGTAAAAGGTGGTATGCAGGAATATGCTATAAGAAAAAATGAAAAATTGAAGGAGAAACTTTTTGCAAGTTTTAAATTAGCTTATCATTCAGGAGCGAAGATTGTAATGGGGTCGGATACAGGAACAGCATTCAGCCCACACGGGAACAATGCTAAAGAACTTGAACTATATGTTGAAAATGGGATGAGTCCGATGGAAGCAATTGTCTGTGCCACTAAAACAGCCAGCGAAGCAATTGGAATCCAGGAAAATATTGGTACATTAGAGCAGGGGAAAACAGCTGATATTTTGGTTTTGGATAAAAATCCATTAGAAGATATTAAAATTTTACAAAATAAACAAATGATTAAGGCAGTAATAAAGGAAGGTATTGTTTTTTTTGAGAAGTAAATAAATTGTGGCAAAATTTTCAAATAAAAGAAGTGTTTTCTCAAAGCGTCTATTTAAAGACTATTTTTATTATCTCTTATTTAGCCGTTTTTTAACTTTCCTATATTTTTCATGCTCTATATAAATATTATTAGTGTAAACTTTAGTAGGGTAGTTAGAATGATTTAAAGAAAAAATTATTTTGGTATTTGTTTTTTTATTATGGAAGTTTTTGATAGCCAATTCAAGTTATTTTAATTACTTTTACGGAGAATATAGCACAGACTCAAAAAACACCTTATTTGAATCTGGCAACGGTAGACATAAAAAGGATAAGAGTTATTATTCTTAAAAAAAATTATATTATAGAAATCATTTTTGGAATCGAGGAAATTGTGTAAGAAATATAAAGCTGGATGAAAATAAAATAATAAAATATATAAAGCGTAAAGCATCAATAAGAAGAAAAAGAAAAAAAGAAGATAGACAAACAGGAATTTGGTTTTTTTTAGAGGTCTTTCCTAAAACTACCTACTATGTAGGTGGAGTGTTTACTTATTTTATATTTTAGTAAATGTAAATAACAGGAGTTATATATGCTTAAATGGAAAGTATTGATTACTAATTATCAATTTTTAGATATATACTATGAGAAGAAAATGTTATCTGATATTGGTGCGGAAGTAATTGAAGCTCAATGTAGAACAGAAGATGAAGTTATCGAAAAAGCTAAAGGAGTGGATGATTTAATAGTGGAGCGTGCACCGATTACAAAAAAGGTAATTGAATCATTGCCTCAGTTAAAAGTTATCGCTCGTTATGGAATTGGTATTGATGTAATTGATTTAAAAGCAGCTAGCGAGCATAAAGTGTTTTGTATTAAATGTGCCTGATTATTGTATTAAAGAACAAAGGAGCTCTTGGTATAGATAACCTAATAGTAGAAAACCTTAAGCCCTATCTTTGTCAAAACTGGTTATCCATCAGTGAACAATTACTAAAAGAAGAATATAAATCTCAACCCGTTTTACGGGTAGAGATTCCCAAACCTAACAGAGAAAAGAGGTTATTGGGGATACCTACAGTCATTGACCGTCTCATTCAACAGGCCTTACTACAAATACTGACAGATATCTTTGACCCTGGATTTTCTCCCTTTAGTTTCGGCTTTCGCCCTAATCGAAAGGCACATGATGCAGTAATAAAAGCAAAACAATACATAGAAGAGGGATACCAGTGGGAAGTAGATATAGACATAGAAAGATTCTTTGATCGTATAAACCACGATATGCTTATGGCCAGAGTAGCCCGTAAGGTAAAAGACAAAAGAGTACTAAAACTAATCCGTCTTTACCTTCAATCAGGAGTTATGGTAAATGGAGTTAAAGTACTCGCCAAGGAAGGGACACCCCAAGGTGGTCCTTTAAGTCCTCTACTTGCCAATATAATACTTGATGACTTAGATAAGGAATTTGAACCTCCCCCGCTTTACTGGACACCAGGTTAAGAGCTATAATTAAATTAAAGGAGGTTAAAGAAAACATGGAAGGAAATCGAAGACAATATAGTGAGGAATTCAAGAAAGATGCAGTCGAGCACAGTCTGACATCAGAAAAAACAGTGGTAGAAGTAGCCCAGGACCTGGGGATTGCCCATAGTAATCTAAGGAGATGGCGTACCCAATATGGCAAAAACGGAGAACTAGCCTTCCCCGGGAATGGCAATCAAAAGCTCACCCCACAAGAAGAAGAGATTAGAAGGCTAAAGAAAGAGCTTTATGATGTCAGGCAGGAGCGTGATATATTAAAAAAAGCCTTGGCCATCTTCACCAAGAAACCGTAGATTTATTCCGGTTTATCCGGGAACACACTGATAGGTTCAGTGTCACGAAGATGTGCCAGGTACTGGAAGTTTCCCGGTCTGGGTATTATTATTGGATGAAATATCCTATAAGTAAGAGAAAGATAGAAGACATGAAATTAGAACAGGAAATAGTCCAAATATACAATAACAGTCGTAGGACCTATGGCAGTCCCCGTATCCATCAAAAACTGGTCCGGGAAGGCTATAGTATTGGCAAAAAGCGGGTAGAAAGAATAATGCAAGAATTAGATATTTGTGCTGTGGCCAAAAAGAAATACCGAGCCACCACTGACTCTAATCATTCCCAGCCGGTGGCAGAAAATCACCTCAATCGTAAATTTACACCAGACAAACCCAATCAGGCCTGGGTAGCCGATATCACCTACATCTATACCCAAGAAGGTTGGCTCTACCTGGCTACCATCATGGACCTGTATTCCCGGAAAATCATCGGCTGGTCCCTGAGAAACAGATTAACCAAAGAATTAGTCATGGCAGCATTACACATGGCCATGAAACAGAGAAAACCCTCTTCTAGTTTGCTGTTACATTCAGACCGGGGCAGTCAATATGCCAGTGAGTTATACCAGACATTACTGAAAAGAAATGGTATACTATGTTCTATGAGTCGCAAAGGGAATTGCTGGGATAACGCGGTCATGGAGAGTTTCTATCGCACCTTAAAGATAGAATTAATCTATCAGAGAAACTACGAAACGAGAATACAAGCCCGAAGAGATATATTCGAATACATTGAAATTTTTTATAACAGAA
>JAPLKF010000247.1 GCA_026388215.1 Pseudomonadota bacterium
AGAAGTTTTCCTACCTTGGACTTTGGCAACATATCCCTGAATTCAATGTAACTCGGGATTTTATATGCAGCCAACCTGTCCCGGCACCATTTCGTAAGGTCGGTTCCCCCCACTCCTCTGGCATCCTGTTTGAGTACTACAACTGCCTTGATACGCTCCCCCACCTTTTCATCGGGGACACCGATTACGCATGCCCCAACAACAGCAGGATGGTCCTGAAGAACCGACTCAATCTCTGAACAAGAGACCCTGAATCCCTTATGCTTTATGACATCTGCACTTCGATCCATATAATAAATCTGTCCCTCATCGTCCATCCGAACAAAATCCTTCATCCGGTACCATATCTTGCCGTCAAGCTCAACGTAAGCCTCTGCCGTTTCTTCAGGCTTATTCCAGTAACCCTTCGGGATATAGTCAGAGGTAACCAGCAGTTCCCCTGCCATGTTCGGTGGAACCGGTTCCAGTGTATCCGGATCAACAATCTTCACCTGTCTTGATGGCAATGGGAAACCAAGACTGCCAGGCACAGGCTCCTTGTCCATAGGACTCACTGCAACGAAACCAACCTCCGTTGAACCGAAGATCTGACGGATCGGGAGACCAAATTTTTGTTTCCACCTGTTATAAACCTCAGAAGGAAGGACATCCCCTCCGCTCCAGCAATATTTTAAAGAGGATAGGTCATAGAACTTTAGCCTGTCGTTTTCTAAAATCATGCGGTATAGGGTGGGGGCTCCGAGAAATAGGGTTGCCCTGTTCCTCTCGATAGCTTCTAAAATTGCATCAACCTGAGGAGTGGGCATCAATACAGCGGTATTTCCTTTGGTTAAAACCATCCCCAGGATAACCCCTTGTGCCAACTGGTGGAAAAGAGGATTTACCATAATGAGCACATCGTTGCCTTCAGAAATATAGCCTTCCCCTAATGCACGAACTTCCTGAACAAACGAGACCATCCCGGTATGGGTGGAAGGACATCCCTTTGGGAAGCCTGTTGTGCCACCGGTGTACAGTATATAGCAGAGGTGTTCGTTCGGTTTGATATTTACTTCAGGGGGTTGGGGTGGATAGTCGTGGATTGCTTTTCTGAAGGAGTATACATTTCCATCCCATTTCACAACACCCTTGGGCACCTTATCAAACATGGCGCCAACTGTTCTTTTATACCAGGGAAGTAAATCAACAAGATTTGTGACAATAGCCCTCTTGAGGCAGGTTTTTGGAAAAACCTCTTCAATATACCTGAAATTCGTGTCCTGACATACAACCGTCTCAGCGCCCGCATCGTTGATAAGGTAACTGATTTCATAAGGCGTATAAATAGGGGAAACCGTTACCGGGATAGCGCCGATTCGCTGAGCGCCGAAATATCCGATGAGGAATTGCGGACAATTCGGGATATACAGCATTACCTTATCGTTCTGCCTTACACCCAGATCGTACAGGGCCGTGGCAAATCGGTCAATCAACTCTTTCAGTCGTTTATAGGAAAATTTCTCACCAATGTAAATGATGGCCGGGTGATCAGGATATTTCTCGCAAGCTCGCTCGAATCCGCTGATGAGCGGTTCGTCATATGATGGTATCATAATCCCCCTAAATTTTCAGACCTTGTATGGTTATTTACATATAAATAGGATTTTCTAATCCATATATTTCATCGCTAATTTTTTTTAGCATATAAACAGGAAGGAAACAATAAAATCATTAACTCTCTCGATTTCCACAAGAACAACTTCAACCTTGACAACAATAAGGGTCTTTGATAGGATTGAACTAATGAAAATCATTTGCGATTTGCTAATGATAAATTAAATGCCACGCATATTCGACAACATAGACAATCATTTATTGCCTGCCCTTCAGGAAACGATTCAGCTATCCAACAAAGCAGATTTTTGCGTTGGCTATTTTAATCTCAGAGGCTGGAAAGGGCTTACCGCTCATATAGATCGGTGGGCTGGCGGGGAAGAAAACTGTTGTCGTATACTCGTAGGGATGCAACGTTTGCCCCATGAGGATTTACGTGCAGCCCTCAGCATAATTAAACAAGACAGTACCATTGACAACCAGACTGCCTTGAGACTTAAGAAAAATTTGGCAGAGGAATTTAAAAACCAATTGACTATAGGCATTCCAACAAATGAGGATGAGGAAGGCCTTCGTCGCCTGGCAGAACAGATAAAAGCAAAAAAGGTAATAGTGAAACTGTTCCTTCGCCATCCCTTACATGCAAAACTTTATTTGTTGTTTCGTTCTGATCCGATAAACCCAGTTATTGGCTACCTCGGAAGCAGCAACCTTACTCTTGCAGGACTTTCGCAACAAGGAGAGCTAAACATTGATGTATTAGATCTTGATGCATGCCAGAAATTGGTAAAATGGTTTCACGATCGATGGACAGACCGCTGGTGCATCGATATATCTGATGAGTTGGTTAAAATCATTGAAGAAAGTTGGGCAAGAAAAGAACTTATTCTACCTTATTATATCTACATAAAGATGGCATACCACCTTTCGCAAGAGGCACGTGCTGGCCTCTCAGAATTCAAGATTCCACGAGAGCTTGACCAGAAACTGTTTGAATTCCAAAAAGCGGCAGTAAAGATAGCTGCACACCACATTAATAAGAGAGGCGGCGTTGTTGTAGGGGATGTTGTGGGTCTTGGAAAGACATTTATTGCTACAACAATTGCAAAAATATTTGAGGATGACTTTGATCTCGAAACACTTATTTTATGCCCCAAGAACTTAGTCAAGATGTGGGAAGACTATCGGGATGAATATCGTTTAAGGGCGAAGGTTCTTCCCATAACCAGAGTCATACAGGATTTACCGCAACTTAGACGCTACCGCCTCATAATTATTGACGAAAGTCATAACCTCAGGAATCGCGAAGGGAAGAGATACCGTGCTATCCAGGAATATATACGGGAGAATGAAAGCAAATGCATTCTTCTCTCTGCTACACCATATAATAAAACTTACCTTGATCTTTCTAACCAGTTGCGCCTTTTTGTTTCGGAAGATAAAAACCTTGGTGTTCGTCCCGAACAATTTCTCCGAGAAATTGGTGAGGCAGAATTTATTCGTCGTCATCAGTGTGCGGTACATTCTCTCTCAGCTTTCGAAAAAAGTGCATATACCGATGACTGGCGTGAGCTTATGCGCCTTTATATGGTGCGCCGTACCCGTAGTTTCATACAGGAAAATTATGCGGAAATAGATTCTGCAAACGGCCGTAAATATCTTACCTTCAAAGATGGTACCCGTTCCTACTTTCCTAATCGTATGCCGAAAACGGTTGCCTTTAAGATTGACGAGAAAAATCCGGATGATCAATATGCAAAGCTATACTCACAAGATGTAGTTGATACAATCAACAGACTGGAGCTTCCACGCTATGGTCTCGGAAATTACTTAGCACCTAACCCTCATGAGCCGCCCACTCAGAATGAAGACAGAATTATTAAAGACTTATCCCGTGCAGGCAGGCGCTTGATGGGTTTCTGTCGTACTAATCTTTTCAAGCGTTTAGAGAGCAGCGGCAATGCATTCATTCAATCCATTTCACGTCATATCCTCAGAAATTATATATATCTTTATGCAATCGAAAATGGGCAATCCCTGCCAATAGGCACTCAGGAGGCTGAACTGCTTGATACTCGAATTAACGATGAAGATATTGACTCCAAGTTATTTACTGATAGTCTTTTTGAGAACGATGAAGACAATGAATATGGAAATGAAATACCAGCAGTTCTCCTTACAGAAGAAGATTTCAAAAAGCGGGCAAGGAAGGTTTATGAGGAATATTCAAGTCAATATAAAAGCCGTTTCAAATGGTTGCGTCCCAATCTCTTCATAAACACACTCTACAAAGATTTAACTAATGATGCAAAGGCACTTCTTAGAATTCTTCAAGACAACGGGGAATGGAACCCTCAAAAGGATTTAAAACTTGATGCTCTTTTTAAAATGCTTGGAGAAAAACATCCTTATGAGAAAGTCATAGTTTTTACCCAATTTGCTGATACGGTTTATTATCTTGAAACACAACTTAAGAAACGAGGGATAAATAGCATTTCGGGTGTTACAGGTGATTCTCTTGATCCTACAGGTCTTGCCTGGCGGTTTAGCCCTGTG
Organism: Pseudomonadota bacterium; assembly: GCA_026388215.1. Lineage (NCBI taxonomy): Bacteria > Pseudomonadati > Pseudomonadota > Pseudomonadota bacterium. The sequence continues at coordinate 4,150 of JAPLKF010000247.1, forward strand.
AGCAACAATAAACGTGCTCAGATTAAACCAGAAGATGAACTCCGTGTTTTAATCGCTACAGATGTCTTAAGTGAGGGGCAAAACCTTCAGGACTGTTCTACCATTGTCAATTATGATTTACCATGGGCTATTATTCGACTTGTTCAGAGAGCAGGACGTGTGGATCGCATAGGCCAGCAGGCAGAAGACATTATATGTTACTCATTCCTTCCGGCAGATGGTGTGGAGCGTATAATTCGCCTGCGTGCAAGGGTACGGCAGAGATTACAGGAAAACGCTGAGGTAGTTGGTACGGATGAAGCGTTCTTTGAAGACGATAGAGACGACCAAGCAATTGTTGATGTTTATAATGAAAAATCAGGCATCATTGATGGTGATGCGGATACAGAAGTTGACCTCGCATCGTATGCATACCAGATATGGAAGAATGCAATTACCGCCAACCCATCGCTCCAGAAAATAATCCCTGAATTACCACCAGTCATATACGGAACAAAATTGCACTATCCCGATGAAAAAGAGCCTGAAGGGGTGCTGGTATATCTCCGAACAGCAGATGACAACGATTCCCTTGCCTGGATGGGCAAAGATGGGAAAAGCGTTACGGAGTCACAATTTTCCATACTCAAAGCTGCTGAATGTAAGCCTGACACCACGCCGTTACCACGTATGGAAAATCATCACATATTAGTTCAAAAAGCAGTAGAGCTAATAGTTGAAGAAGAGAAAAGCATCGGCGGCCAATTGGGAAGACCATCAGGAGCCAGATTCAGGACGTATGAGAGATTAAAACGCTATACTGAAGAGATAAAAGGTACGCTCTTTGAATCCCAGGAACTGCTCAAAGCAATAGATGATATTTACCACCACCCCCTCCGACAATCAGCTATCGATACCCTTAACCGCCAGTTAAGAAGTGGTATATCTGATGAAATGCTTGCGCAGCTTGTTATAGCCCTTCGTGATGAAGACCGTCTTTGTATAATTCACAAAGAAGAACAGACACAGGAACCGCGCATCATCTGTTCTATGGGGCTTGTGAAAGGTGAATAACGATGCCTATTGAAATAGATAGGGCTCGTAACTGTCTCAAATCCTGTGATTTTAAATTGCTTCTCATTGAGGAACTTGGTTGGGACCATTATTCTACACAGCTTGAAATCTCAGTTGATGGACAGAATTACGTTCTTGAAGCAGTTGCAGAGAAAAAGGGGATGGTCATTTTCCTCTGTTTAAACCCAGATGATAAAAACATACCGACTTATCCTGTAAGACGTAAAATAGAACGCCAGGTTGCAAGGTCTGTCCATGAGCACATCATAATCTACTTAGATGATAACAGGACAACCCAGATATGGCAGTGGGTGAAACGAGAGTTGGGGAAACCCACCGCATGTCGTGAACATACCTTCCATGTGAATCAACCCGGCGATTCTCTCATCCAGAAATTACAAACGTTAGCTTTTAGTCTCGAGGAAGAAGAAAATCTCACCATTGTGGATGTGGCAGGAAGAACACGTTCTGCCTTTGATGTAGAAAAGGTAACAAAAAAATTCTATGACCGATTTAAGACAGAACACGATGCATTCCTCAAATTCATCGAGGGAATTCCTGATGAAGAGATGCTCCGATGGTATACATCGGTGATGCTCAACAGGCTTATGTTCATATACTTTATTCAAAAAAAAGGTTTTCTCGATAGCGATGACAATTATTTGAGAAACAAACTTGTCCAGAGTAAAGAAAAAAGTAAAGACTGTTTTTATAAAGCGTTTCTCTGCCCGCTTTTCTTTGAGGGATTTGCAAAAAAGGAAGATGAGCGGTCAGAAGAAATGAACCATCTGCTTGGGAAAATCCCGTATCTTAATGGTGGCCTGTTTTTAAAACACCAGATAGAAGAACTCTACGGTGAACAGATTGAAATTACTGACAACGCTTTTGAGAAACTCTTTGATTTTTTTGACCAGTACCAATGGTATCTCGATGAACGTCCACTTCGGGCTGACAATGAAATCAACCCGGATGTCCTCGGTTACATCTTCGAGAAATACATCAACCAGAAACAAATGGGCGCGTACTACACGAAAGAGGACATCACTGAATACATAAGCAAAAACACTGTTATCCCATTCCTCTTTGATGCAGCGAGACAGAAATGCAATATTGCTTTTGAGGGTGAACAATCTGTTTGGAAACTGCTGCAATCCGATCCAGACCGGTATATTTACAAAGCTGTTCGCAAAGGTGTTAACCTGCCGCTTCCTGAAGAGATTGCCGTTGGTTTGAACGATGTCTCGAAGCGCACAGAGTGGAACAAGTCAGCCCCGGAAGAGTATGCTCTGCCTACTGAAATCTGGCGTGAGGTTGTGGCACGGCGCAAATGGTATGAAAAAGTAAAGGCAAAGGCTATTGCCGACGAAATAACTTCAATTAATGACTTCATCACATACAATCTGAACATACGTCAGTTTGCCCAGGATGTAATTGAGAACTGTGAGGGACCTGAATTGCTCCGGGCATTCTGGCACGCCATCGTCGGAAAGATACCGGAAAAATCGAATGAAAAATTTGAGAACGGTATCACAGTGCTTGACCCTACCTGTGGTTCCGGTGCATTCCTTTTTGCTGCCCTTAACGTTCTTGAGCCACTCTATGAAGCCTGTCTCGACAGGATGGAGGTTTTTCTCGATGACTTGGGGCGGTCAGGAGAGAAACGCCGTTCTGATAAATATGGAGATTTCAAGAAAATACTCAAGAGGATAGACAACCACCCCAATAGACGATACTTCATTCTTAAATCGATCATCATAAATAACCTATTCGGTGTGGATATTATGGAGGAGGCAGTTGAGATCTGCAAGCTCCGGCTCTTCCTCAAGCTTGTGGCTCAGGTAGATGAAGCAGAGAAGATTGAGCCTTTACCCGACATTGATTTCAACATCAGAGCGGGGAATACGCTGGTTGGTTTTGCTACGTATGAAGATGTCGAAAAAACGGTCACGAGCAGACTGGGTACAGCAAATACCATGGCAAAAATCAGAAAGAACGCACAGGAGTTGGACGAGCTGTTTAACCTCTTCCGGCAAATGCAAACAGAGCAAGGCATGGATTCTCATGATTATTCCGATGCAAAGGAAGAGGTAAACAAAAGACTCAAAATTCTGGAAGATGAGTTGAATCTCTATCTCGCTGGGGAATACGGAGTCGACGCCAGGGAAAAGACTCATTACGAGGCATGGCGTTCTTTGTATAAGCCATTTCACTGGCTTGTTGAATTCTACGGCATTTTGAAAGATGGCGGATTCGATGTTATCATCGGGAATCCCCCTTATGTGGAATACGTGAAGGTTAGGAAAGCTTACTCGGTAAAAGGTTACGTTACTGAGGCGTCCTCTAACTTGTACGCCTTTGTTACCGAGCGAAGCCTAACACTAATGAACAGGGCAGGTGGTTTCGGTTTCATTGTTCCAATAAGTATCGGGTGTACCCAACGAATGAAATCAGTTCAAGACTACATCGGGAGCATGACTCATAACGCATGGTTCAGTAATTATGCAGAGCGCCCAAGCAAGTTGTTCGTTGGCGCCGAAGTCCTGTTGTCAATTATTATTGCACGAGGGTCTGGACTTATCGGTGAGCGAAATCAATTCACGACTGGATTTACCAAGTGGACTACTGATGAACGTCCCGTTTTGTTTGACCGAATTACATATTGCCAATTTACAAATAAACCGAAACTTTACGTAGTTCCAAAACTTGCAGTTCTAACAGAAATTGCAATCTTACGCAAACTGGTCTCTCGTTCCGGTTCACTAAGTCTCAGTCTGCACAACCGCTCCAATCATACAGTTTTCTATCGAATTGGTGGGGGTCGTTACTGGAAAATTTTTACTAACTTCCAGCCACGCTTCGTGCTGAACGGTGAGTTGGGAGTTTCCAGTCGTGAGAATTATCTGTATTTTGCCTCCGAAACCATCCGCGATGCTGCCATCTCTGTTCTCAGTAGCTCCTTATTCTATTGGTATTTCATCCAGACAACCAACTGTCGAGACCTTAACCCGAGTGACTTACAGGAGTTTCCAATTAATTTGGGCTCCATTTCGAAAGACAATCTCTCGGCTCTTGTGGAGCTTTGCGGAAAGCTCATGAAGGACTACAGTGAAAAGAGTGCAATGAAGGAGAAGACATCAAGCTTGACGGGCAACATTATCTACCAAGAGTTTTACCCGAGACATTCTAAACCCCTCATCGACGAAATTGACCGCGTCCTCGCCCGTCACTACGGCTTCACCGACGAAGAACTCGACTTCATCATCAACTACGACATCAAATACCGTATGGGACTTGGAAGTCAGGAGGATGAATGACCCGGGAAGAACTGTTTGCACTTGTCTCTGAAATCCAGTCTTATCAGAGTGAACTGGACGACGTAGAAATAAAACCAGCCGACGTCAGGTGTAATATGGGAAAAATTCTAAGGGTTAGTTTGTGACAAAAATTTTCAGGCTATATATTGATGAATCCGGTGATCATTCTTATGGGAAGAGAGAACTAAAAAAACTCCAGTTAAAAACAAAGGAAGGTATTATCGATTTTTCTCGGGATTACTATCCAGAACTGAATAAACCTGATAAGCGCTATCTCGGAATTACAGGCTGCATAATCGAAAAAGAGATGTATCAGAGCACATTTCATCCGAAGATGGAAGAACTCAAGAAAAGACACTTTACTTTTGATATTGATGATCCTCTTATTTTTCACAGAGCAGACATAATGAACAAACGGGGGCGTTTCTGGAGACTACGAGATTCTGAAAAGGAAAGCTATTTTAATAGTGATTTACTGACTTTCTTTAGAGATATGGATTACACGGTTATAGCGGTTGTTATCGATAAAAAGACCCATATTGAGCGTTATCAAGCATTTGCCTATCACCCATATCATTTCTGTCTTGCTGCAGTTCTTGAGAGGTATTGCGGGCTATTACATTTTTATAATGCAAAGGGTGACGTTATGGCGGAAAGCAGAGGGGGTTCGGAAGATAAACAACTTAAAGAGGCGTATAGAAAGATTTACGAAGGAGGGACACAATTCAGACACTCCGATTTTTTCCAAGGTGTATTGACGAGCAAAGAAATTAAGATCAAATCCAAGGCTGCAAATATAGCCGGGCTTCAATTATCTGACCTGCTCGCCCACCCTCTCAAACAGCAGATTTTAAAGGAAAACGGAAGATTACCCGATTCAGAAGTAGAGACCTTCGGAAATAAGGTGTGCGATGCAATGGAAAATAAACTGAACAGGCATGTTTATTCTGGGGAGATTTATGGTTATGGAAAGGTGTTTATAAAATGAAAAACCGAGCTAAACACTCGGCTTTTCACGCTAGCCCTACACGGGCCATCCACCTCCAAATAATTGGATTAATATTAATATAATGAAGTGGTTAGGGAATGTCAAGGAAAATCGAAATAAATCCTGTTACCTCAAACAGAGAACTTCGTGGGCTTGTTCGGACTGGATCATACATAAAGGTACATAAACAATATTTCAAATAAATGCTTATTGATATGATAGCAATATTATGAATATCACAACACATATTAATCGTGACAATAGCCTGTATCCAAAATCTTTACAGAAATTTCTCACGAAGGACATCCCTGACAAAATAACAGCTATCGGTAATATTGAGCTTCTTAATAACAAAAAACTTGCCGTATTCTGCTCCGTTAAATGCCCTGGGAGTATCATTGTGCAAACCCATGACTGTATGAAATCTTTAAAAAACTCTGAGGTTACGGCAATTGGGGGTTTTCATTCCCAAATAGAGCAGGAGTGCTTGAGTATTTTGCTCCGTTGCAAAAGTCCAATAATTATCTGCCCTGCCCGTAGTATCAAAAATATGAGAATAAAACAAGAATATCAACAACCTCTTGATGAGGGTCGCCTTCTCTTCATTTCACCTTTTATTGAAAAAGAAAATAGAATCAGCACCCAAAGGGCAGATGCTCGGAATCATTTTGCCGCTGCACTGGCTGACATTATTTTTGTACCCCATGCCCAACCAAAAGGTAAAACCGAAAAACTCTGTTTGGAGATTGCAGGGTGGGGCAAAGCCATCTTCACCCTCTCGAACACTTACAATAAACACCTGATTTCTCTTGGAATTAAAGTTGTTACCTCCGACCTTTTTATCAGCAACGTAATATCTACACGGCTACATCAAATACCGCATGGGACAGGATAACGAGGCAATGAAGTAAAATATATGAAATCTATTATAAATAATGAAAAAAGTCCTAATCTCTATATCATTGCTGGACCCAACGGTTCTGGAAAGACGACATTTGTTAAAAAATTTCTTCCTCATTATGCACATTGCCTGAATTTTGTGAATGCCGACTTAATCGCATCTGGTCTCTCTCCATTTTCTCCTGAAGTT
>JAPLKF010000248.1 GCA_026388215.1 Pseudomonadota bacterium
ATTTAAGGGAAACAAGGGCAATCGGGTTTTACAGGCAGGCAGCAAAAGAGGCCAAGAATAAGAGGGTAAAACAGATATTTCAGGCCCTTGTTGAGGTAGAAACAGACCACTTAAAACTGTCAGAGGAGAGACTGAGATAATGCAGTGAATAGTGATTAGTGAATTGTTGTAGATCGGCAGGATCTGTTAATTTTATACCATCAGATATTTCTTTTTGACTTCTTCGTTCGCTTCAAGTTCTGCAACTGTGCCCTCAAAGCGAATCCTGCCATTGTCAATAACGTAAACCCTGCTTATCATCTTAAGGGCGGATTTTATATTTTGTTCGGATAAAAAGATGCTGATCCCTGCATCCCTTAATTTTAGGATTTGTTTTTCAAGGTCGCGGACGATTAATGGTGCCAGCCCTTCAGTAGGCTCATCGAGGAGGAGAAGCTCCGGACTACCCATGAGTGCCCTTGCAATGGTAAGCATCTGTTGTTCGCCGCCACTTAAGTTCCCAGCCCTTCTTGTTCTTATCTCTTTGAGAGCAGGAAATAGTTCATATACTCTTTCCTTGTTCCATTCATTTCCCCTGCTATGAACAATCTCAAGATTATCATCTACCGTGAGGTCTGCAAAAACTCTTCTATCATCAGGAACATAGCCTATACCTTTCCTGAATAGTAAGTAAGGTTTTTCTCCTGTTATATTTTCCCCTTTGAACATGATGTTCCCTTCTTTTGGAGGAGTTAATCCCATTATGCTTCTTATTGTTGTGCTTTTCCCTGCCCCGTTTCTGCCGAGAAGACCTACCACTTCACCTTCAGAGACCTTAAGGGACACATCGAATAAGATATGACTCAATCCATAATAGGTATGTATTCCATTTACATCAAGCATACATCACTCCCGCCGAGGTAAGCATCCTGCACTGCCTGATTGCACCTTACTTCATCACAGGTGTCTTGAATAATCGTGGCGCCCCGGACCATAACCATAATCCTGTTTGCGATTCCAAAAACAATTTCCATGTCGTGCTCGCAGAACAGAATGGTGAGCCCCATCTTTTCTCTGAGTTGTTTGATAAGGTCAATACAGCGGGCTGTCTCATCTGGAGACATACCGGCAGTTGGTTCGTCAAGGATTAAAAACTCAGGATTTCCTCCCAGGGCAATAGCAATCTCAAGCACTTTCCTGTCACCATGGGAAAGGGCACCGCTTATGTTATTCCGTTTGTCTATAAGGCCAACATTTTTAAGTATCTCATTTGTCTCTTCAATCACCATTTTCGTCGCAGCGGTAAAAAGATTCCATGTCTTTTTCTCACGGGATAATATGGAAACCTGGACATTCTCAAAAATCGATAGTCTCTGGAATACATTGACGACCTGGAAAGAACGGGAAATACGCTTTCTGCAAATATCGTACGGAGGAAAACCGGTAATGTCTTCGTTCTTGAAAAAAACTTTGCCATTATCAGGTTTTAAAATCCCGGTGATGAGATTAAATAGTGTGGTTTTACCTGCCCCGTTAGGGCCGATTACCGCCACAATCTCGCCTTTATTCACCTCAAGATTTGCATTATTTACCGCTTTGAACCCGTCAAATGACTTCGAAATCGATTTTACTTTTAACACCAACTACTCCTTTATTACCGGCTCTATTATTCTCCGTTTCAGTTTTTCCTCCATATATCCGAGCACCCCGTTTGGAAGGAAAAATATCACAAGCATCATGATAATGCCAAGAACAAGCGCCCAATAGACAGTAAAGGTACTTACAAAAGTCCTGAGTGCTATTATTATTGCGGCCCCGAGCATTGGTCCCAGGAAGGTAAACCAGCCACCAAGCAAGCACATGATGAGAACCTCAAGTGAAAGTGTCCAGAAGAGCATGTCAGGAAAAACGGTAGTATCTACTACAACAAAAAGCGAACCTGCAACACCTGCAAAGAACCCTGCAATTACTAATGCCAGGAGTTGATGAATTTTGACGTTTATGCCTATCATTTCACAACGTACCGGGTTATCACGTATCCCCTGGAGGGCACTACCAAAAGGGGATTTTATTATTTTATACATCAAAAAAAGGCAGATTAGTGTAACAATAAGCGTAAAGTAATAGGCACCATTTTGGGACGAAATGATCTCAGGTAGTGGAATACCGTGAATACCGTCATCTCCACCTGTAAAAGAGTACCACCTGTAGATTATTATCCACACAAGAGAACCAAGAGAAATCTGAAGCATACCAAAGTAGAGCTTTGAGAGCCTGATGCAAATCCAACCCATAATAAGTCCAAGGATTGCTGCTACTACTGGTCCAACAATAAAACTTAACCATGGGGTAAGTTCTGTCCTCGTGAGCATAAGTGCTGTGCCATAAGCACCAACACCATAAAATACTGCATGGTGAAACTGAAAGATCCCTCCATAACCGAGAACAAGGTTAAGGCTTGTTGCAAGGAGACCGGTGAGTAAAATAATGGATAACAGGTAGATGTAGAACCTTGGTAAAATGAGGGGTAAAAGGAACATGAGAATAAGTACAGCAACCAACCAGATACAATTCTTCCCCTCTAACATGCCTTTCAACATATTGCGCTCCTGATCACCACGTCGATTTGAGAAGCCCTGTAGGTCTAAATAATAACACTACAATCACTGCGGCATAGGGAAAGACAATTCCAAATTGAGACCAGACCAGGATACCCAGCGACTGCGTCAGACCAAAGATGAGAGCGCCAAGAAGCGCTCCCCAGATGCTGCCCAAACCACCTATAATCACAATGAGAAATGCCTCTATAATAAGTGTATGGTCCATTCCCAGCGTTACACTCACCGTAGGTGCAACAAGCACGCCCCCAAGTCCAGCTAACAGGCAGCCAATGACAAACACGATAGCAAATACCCAACTTACATTAATACCAACAGCACCTACCATTTCCCTGTCAACTGCGGCGGCTCTTGAAATTTTTCCTATCTTGGTTTTGTTCACGATAAGCCATAGACCCACTGCTACTATCGGACCAACGAAAAGGAGGAATAGATTATAGAGAGGAAAAGGCAACTCGCCAAATAAATTAACAAATCCCTGAAATACATGGGGCACGGGTACTGATTTGTACTCCGTACCCCATACAATTTTAACAAGGTCACCAAAAACCAGAGACACTGCAAATGTGAGCAAAAGAAGCATGAGGTGTTCCCTCTCATAGAGATACTGAAAAAGCCCCCTTTCTGCTATAAGACTCACAAGTGCTACCCCAAGTGGCGCACCAATCAGCGCTAACCAGAAACCCAGATCTCCACCACCAAAAACCTTGGAGATAGTGAATGCCATAAAGGCCCCTATCATATAAAGGGAGCCATGTGCAACATTTGGAATACGGAGTACCCCCAGTATAAGGCTTAAGCCAGAAGAGACTATGAAAAGGATAACGGTACGGCTCAAACCCACGAAGATCTGGCTCAAGACTCTGGGTGGAATGATCGAGTATATAACGTCCATCTACCTTGCTTCAGAAGATTTATTGTTTATATTTACGCATTTTCCTCATTTCATCACAGGTTGGCATGTAATCCTTACCAGGGATGGTCTCAATGTCAGCAGCTATCAGGAAATCATATTTTGGGTTCTTCTTTGTTACACCGTAGTACATAGGTAAAACAAGCTGATGGTCGCATTTCCTTACCTCTAATTTCCCAACAGGGCTATCAAGTGCCATGCCTTCAAGGGCATTAATGAACCTTTCTTTGTCTACTTTTCCAGCTTTCTTAAAGCCCTCGGCGATGAACTGGGCAGCCATATACCCATAAAGCGCTCCAACCTTAGGAAATCTGTTATAAGCCTTTTTGAATTCTGCTACAAAAGCATTATTTGCAGGTGTATCTGGATAATAGAAGAGATAGTTCGCAGTTCCGTATACACCCTCTGGCGCATTTTGACCCTGCGGTACCAGTGTAGAAGCTTCTATAGCGGTGTGCTGAAAGAAGGGAGCCTTTTTGTTAAAACCAGTTGCCTGAGCTGCCTTCTGAAAATTTACCATTCCAGAACCGCCTGTAGCTACGATTACAAAATCAGGCTTGGCTGCGAGAATCTGTGTAATATAGGGAGTAAAATCTGCCTCACCTACCTTCCACCAGGATTGGCCAATCAGTATGGATTTTGGGTTTACTTTCTGGACGTTCTCCCATACGTTATTTGCAATTGAGTGCCCATACTCATAATCATCACCGGCAATCCAGTACTTCATATATGGTTTTTTGCCAATGGCAATACCGGCAGCCCTGCCTGCCATGAGAGCATTCTCGTTCATACCGAATACGTAACGGTGCCCTTTTTCACCAACAATTTTATCGCTCTTTGAAAAAGTTACCAAAAACGGAACCTTTTCCTTCTTCACAAAATCGGATATCGCAAGCGCTGTAGCACTGTTGATTGTCCCCATAAGAATGTCTACTTTCTCTTTCAGAACAAGTTCTTTTGCCATGGCAAGTCCGATATCCGGCTTAAACTTTTCATCTCTTGTAGTAAATTCAATTTTTTTACCGAGAACTCCACCCTTTGCATTAATCTTTCCAACGGCCAGCTTGAAACCATCCAGAACGTCGTTGGTATAGGTGGTTGCAGGGCCTGTATAGGTATCAACAATGCCTACCTTAATCGTATTTGCCGCATTGGATGTCGGACACATAAAAAATAGACCAAACAAACTGACCAAAAAAATTGAAAACCATTTTGATTTTTTCATAATACTACCCCCTTCAAA
>JAPLKF010000249.1 GCA_026388215.1 Pseudomonadota bacterium
GAAACAAAAAACTGGGTTGATGCCACATGGTCTTTTACATTAATGATTTTACCCCTTCTCTTTGGCGGTGTGCTTATTGCCGGGTTTCTCCTCGGTATGCCCGGCACGGACAACGGGATAATCCCGAATCAGTGGATTGCACGACTGGTTGGAGGAAATTCGTTATTTTCCAATCTCCTTGCATCAGTCGTTGGGGCATTCATGTACTTTGCAACCCTAACTGAAGTGCCGATTGTACAGGGACTCCTTGGTTCAGGCATGGGGAAAGGCCCTGCCCTTGCTTTACTCCTTGCAGGCCCTGCGCTCTCACTGCCGAGTATGATTGTCATAAGGAGCATTCTGGGGACGAAGAAATCATTTGTGTTTTTTGGTCTTGTCATCGGGCTCTCCACCATTGTGGGGATGGTATTTGGATGGATAGCAGGGTAAAAGCAGTGTTGAGTGATAAGTGTTGAGTGCTGAGTTTATTGAAACCGGGGAAATGTTCTCAACGTTGAACATAGAACATTGAACGTTGAACGTATTACATAGAGGAGGTATGTGGATATGAAGATCCAAATTTTGGGAGCAGGTTGCCGGAATTGTATAAAGCTTGCAAAAAATGCAGAAGAAGCAGCAAAGGCAAAAGGCGCTGATTGCGAGATCGAAAAGGTAACAGATATTAAAGAGATAATGAGCTATGGTGTCATGCAAACACCAGCCCTTGCCATTGACGGAAAGGTAAAGAGCGTCGGGAGGGTACTGTCCGTGGAGGAAATTAAAAAGCTGTTATGAACCAGAATAAAACGTGAGGGGTCAAGGATTCAAGTGATTTTAACCCCCTTGAACCCTGGAATCCTTGAACCCTTGAATCCTCATATTCAGCAAAGGAGACAACAATGACTGAAGGCATATCAAAGAAACTATCATTCCTTGACAGGTTTTTGACCCTGTGGATTTTTCTCGCCATGTTTTTCGGTGTCGGGCTTGGATACCTCTATCCAAAGATGCTTGATGTTATAAACCTTTTTCAGGCGGGTACTACTAATATACCTATTGCCATAGGTTTGATTCTCATGATGTATCCGCCGCTGGCAAAGGTAAAATATGAAGAACTGGGAGAGGCATTTAAAAATAAAAAGGTCCTGACCCTCTCGCTAATTCAAAACTGGGTTATCGGGCCAATCCTCATGTTCTTTCTTGCAATCATCTTCTTGAGTGGTTATCCCGAATACATGTACGGTCTTATCATGATAGGCCTTGCCCGCTGCATTGCCATGGTGATTGTATGGAACGACCTTGCAGGTGGAGACAGGGAGTATGCAGCAGGACTGGTTGCCTTTAACTCGATCTTTCAGATGCTGCTCTTCTCAGTGTATGCATATATCTTTATTGCAATCTTACCGCCCTTTTTTGGCTTAAAAGGCACAGTCGTAAAAGTAAGTATCGGTCAGATAGCGGAGAGCGTTTTTATATACCTCGGCATTCCCTTTATTGGGGGTATGATAACCCGGTTCAGCCTCATAAAGGCGAAAGGGAGGGAATGGTACGACAAAGTCTTTATCCCCCGCATTAGCCCTATAACATTGATTGCCCTGCTTTTTACCATTGTTGTAATGTTCACTCTCAAGGGCGAATATATTGTGAAACTCCCGTTGGATGTTGTCAGGATTGCAATACCTCTTCTCATCTATTTTGTTGTCATGTTCCTCGTCTCTTTCTATATGGGTAAGAAGTTTGGCGCAGATTATCCGAAAACCGCTACCCTCTCGTTTACCGCCGCAAGTAATAATTTTGAACTTGCCATTGCAGTTGCCATTGCAGTCTTCGGGATAAACTCAGGTGAGGCATTCGCTGCTGTAATAGGGCCACTTGTTGAGGTGCCAGCTTTAATCAGTCTTGTAAATGTGGCATTATACTTTAAGAGAAAATATTTTAAATGATTGTTAAATAGTAAAATCATAAAAAGGAGAAGTTAGATGGATAAAAACAGAGCAAAGAAGGCTGTGAAGGAGGCTTACGGAAAGATCGTTCAGGGAAAATCAAGTTGCGGGTGTGGTACTTCTGTGCCTGACAAGAGGGAATTTGCTAAATCTATAGGCTACTCGGAAATAGAGCTTAAGGTAATCCCTGATGAGGCAAACCTGGCACTTAGTTGTGGAAATCCAACGGCGCTGGCAAACCTTAAAGAAGGTGATATTGTT
>JAPLKF010000250.1 GCA_026388215.1 Pseudomonadota bacterium
TGATGCGCTTGAGGTAACCCTTTTTAATTTTATAATTACCCTCAAAAAGTCCGGGTTTATGCAGAACGTGGATGTAGTGAGCAAGGAGATAAAAACAATAAAAGGGAAAAAGGTGATAGAATTTTCAATTACAGCAAGGTGTTTAAGATATGAAGTTTAAGAGTATCTATCTGTGGTATGGACTGCCAATAGCCCTGATTGTAGCATGGGTTTTACTGTTCTATATGCCATTTTCCTCACATATTAAAAATAGGGGCAAAGAGATTTTAAATATTAAACAGGAAGACCAGAAGGTAGACACCTCAATAAAAGACATGGTTGAGCTTGTAAATAAGCAGGCCCAGTGTAGGCAATCGCTTAGTGAGTTCAAGACCCAGGCGCCAGACCTTGAAAGATTTTCGGATTTCATGAGAGAGGTAATGAAGCTGGCAAGGGACAGGGGAATTGCTATTGAACGTTTTAGCAGTGTGTTTACCTCTATTGGAACTGAACAAAAATCTCAGCTTATAAACCCTGTTTTTGAGATTGAAATAAAGGGAGGATTTCTCGAAACAGGAAAATTTTTAGAGGAACTCGGGAATAAAATGGTTTATAGAGGAATTCAGAAGGCTCAAATCTCGTATGATGAGAAAGAATACCCTATTCTGACAGGGAAATATGTGGTTGAATTTAAAGCAATGAAGGGGAAGGCATTTGAAGGTAAGTAAGCCTGTACTCATAGCACTTGTAATAGCGATACTACTGGCTGGATATATCTTTTTTTTCACAGGTAAAAAGAAACCCCCGGCGAGAGTAGCTCCAGTGCCTCCAGCCGCACCAGCCGCAACTGCTCCTGTAGCGGTTCCTCAACCAGCCGCAAAAATGCAGGAGGTTAAACCGGAAGTCAGGGCGCAGCTGGAAAAGATTGATGTTACGTGGGAAAGGGATCCCTTTTTGCTTCCCAAAGTCAAGACAGAAAAAAGACGTGAGTTGCAGACGACCTTTAAACTTGTTGCTATTCTTGAGAGGGGAAATGAAAGGATTGCGATAATAGACCATGAAGTAGTAAAGAAGGGTGATTTGGTGGGTGACGAAAAGGTACAGGAGATAGGGGTAGACAGGGTTGTTCTCACTAAAAAAAATGGTTCAAAGAGGGTACTAAATTTAATGAATATTGAAGATACTGCTCCTGAGGACTTAACAAAAACGAAAAGTACTGAGAGGGGGAAATGAGGAATAGATGGATTTTAATTACAGTAATGTGTGTGTTTTCGTCATGTGCCCATGTGGAGAAGGCAGCAGAGCCTCCTAAGGTTGTAAAACCCGTTGATATTGCGAGCCCTGTATCCTTGCAAATGGAAAAAGAAAAAGGTGTTGAGGTGTTTAAATCAAAGGAACTTTTTTCTTTCTCTTTCAGGGAGGCGGATGTCAAGGACATACTGAGGGCTATCTCAAAGCAGATTAATTACAACGTCGTCATGGAACCAGATGTGAAGGGGACATGCACCGTTGATTTGAAGGGTGTGACGCTCGAAAAGGCACTCGAATATATCCTTGAGCCCTTGAACTATGCGTACAAGATTGATGATAAGACAATCTATGTTTCCAAGCCAAAGGTAGAAACGAAAATATTTACTATTAATTATCTTGCTTTAAAGAAGACCTCAATGAGTACTGTTACATGGAAAGGCGGGGGATCTTCCAGCACATCGGGTACAGCAGGAACAACCACTTCAGAAGAGAAGACTCTTGAGGTAAAAAGTGAAACCGAATCAGATCTGTGGAAAAGTCTTGAAGATAATTTAAAGGCCATATTGTCTGCCGACGGAAAACCTGTTATCAATCGGCAAACATTTACAATAATGATAACGGACTATCCAAAAAACTTACAACGTGTATCTATGTTTTTAGAGAGCCTTGAAGGGACTATGCATAGGCAAATTGTTATCGAGGCAAAGATTGTCGAAGTAAGATTATCTGAGGGTTCAAGGCAAGGTGTAAACTGGGAATTCATCAATTCGAGAATTGGAAGTTTGGCAAGAATCAGCGGTAGGCAAAACTTTCCAACACCTGCAACTTTCTTAGGCGACTATACCGAATATTTTCGTTTTTATGTTGGCTCAACCTCCTCAGGAGAATTAAACATTACAAATACCTTTATTGAACTTTTAAAAACACAAGGTGAAACGAGAGTGCTCGCAAACCCAAAGATTAAAACATTGAACAACCAGAGGGCAGTCATCAAATCAACAACACAGGACGTATATTTTGAAGAATCACAATCTAGTACTGGCGGGGCGGGGACAATAGCTACCTATAGCCCAAGATTTGTGAATATTGGAGTAGTCCTCGATGTCATTCCACAAATCGATAACGAAGGTAACATTATCCTCAGCATACATCCTATCTATTCAACTAAAGATGGTTCTGTTCGTTCGCCTAACCCCCTCTCTCTTGGTACAGTTCCCCTTATATCAACAAGAGAAACGGATACTATTGTAAGAGTAAAAGACGGCGAAACAGTCATTATTGCTGGTCTTATATACGAGATAAAATATCAAGATGAGAAGAGTGTACCGGGTTTCGGTTCTATTCCTTTATTAGGTTTTCTTTTTCGATCAAATACGGAAAAAACTCAAAGCGCTGAACTCATCATATTTTTAACACCAAAGATCATTCACGGCGTTGAAGGAGTAAAATGAGTATAATCCTCGATGCCCTTAAGAAGGCACAGCAGGAAAGGAAGCAAACAACCACAAAGACTACCTATACATTTAAAAATCCGGGTCAAAAGCCAAGATGGGTTGTTTATGGTATCCTTATTGTGGTTGTTGCTTCTGTTGTAGGGTATCTTTATGTAAAGGTTATTGTGAAGCCTGAACCACCAAAGGCAAAACCTGTAACAATAGAAGCAAAAAAGATTGAGGCGAAAGTTGAAAGTATAGAAAAGAAAGCTGAGTCTGCAAAGACTCTAATAAAGACTGAAATGGCAAAACCAAAGGAAGAAATAAAGGTTGCTGTCCAGAAAACCGAAGTCGTTAAGAAGGAAGTTGTTGAGAAGAAAATAATAGCTAAACGTGTGAAGCAAAAAACCCCTGCACCCAGGAAGGAGCCTGCACCTGAGGGACAGAGGCAAGATGCAGGCCTCAAAGCGGGCAAGGTGGATGAGAGAAAGCTCGACCTTATTTACAATGAGGCATTAAAAGAAACACAGATGGGTAGGTTAAATGAGGCAAAGAGACTTTACCTCAGCATATTGGCGGAACGTCCTGACCATATTGAGGCGCTTAACAACCTCGGTGTAATTGTTACGAACGAAGGGAATACAAAAGAGGCACTTTTTTATTTTAAAAAGATTCTCGAATATAAAAGGGATTATGCAAAGGCATACAATAATATAGGGCTTATTATGATGAGTGAGGGTGATAAAAAACTCGCTGAGGAGTATTTCAGGAAATCAATAGAACTTGACGCAGGAAGCGTAGAACCATATCTGAATCTCTCCGCACATTTAAGAGGTGAAAGAAGGTTGCAGGAAGCGTCACGATTCCTCGAAGCAATTCTTCGAAAAGGGATTAAGAACCCAGCCCTTTACCTCTCTTATGCAATTTCCAAGGATGAGCTGAACCAGCCCACTGAAGCAGTGAGATATTACAGGGCTTATCTGAACGAGGGCTCAGGAACGAAAGAGGAGAGAAATAAAATTACTGAGAGGTTAAGGGTTCTTGAAGAAGGTCAATCTACAAAAAATCGTTGAAACGGGTATTTCTCAAGGGGTTCAAACCATTTTTCTCTTTCCTGGTTCTCCGCCTTTAGGGAACAAGAAAGGTATCTTAAAACTCGGAGATGCCATATTGGGAGAGGAAGAAGTAAAAAATATATTGAAAGCCACTACAACTGACTGGCTTTACGCAAGATTTATGAATGAGAAAGAGCTTGACTATAGTTATGAACTGGAGCAGTTCGGGAGGTTCAGGATAAATGCCTTCTTCAAGAGAGGGAGCCTGAGCCTTGTAATGAGACCAATCCCTGCTACTGTTCCGGACTTTGACACCCTTGGTCTTCCGGATTCATTGAAGGAATTTACACAATTAAGTGATGGACTTATTCTTATTACAGGTCCTACTGGAAGCGGGAAGTCTACCACCCTTGCATCCTTGATAGATATTATCAACAGGGAGAGGGCATGCCATATTGTGACAATCGAAGACCCCATTGAGTTTCATTTTAGCCCTGTAAAATCGATAATAAGCCAGAGGGAGGTTGGGAGGGATACAAAATCAGCCCATGAGGCCCTTAGAAGGGTATTAAGGGAAGATTCTGATGTAATAGTTGTTCATGAGATAAGGGATGTGGATTCGATGAGGGCAGCCCTGGAAATGGCTGAGACAGGACACCTTGTATTTTCAACCCTCCATACGATAAACGTTTCTCAGACTATTAACAGAATAGTCGATTTTTTCCCTGAAGGCGAGAAGAATAAAATCAGGCTTTTGATTTCACAGGTACTTAAGGGCGTTATCTCCCAGCAACTGGTGAGAAGGATAGATGGAAGAGGTTTTGTTTGTGCTGTTGAAATTATGAAGGTCAATCCAGCTATAAAAAATCTCATTAAAGAAGAGAAGATTCATCAGATATATTCAATAATGGATGTTTCAAAGAATGAAGGTATGGTCACGATGAATGATGCACTGCTTGCCCTCTATAAAAGGGGATTCATAGATATGCCGGAGGTTATTGGACATTCTTCAGGAGAAAAGGGATTCATAGAAAAGGTTATTAAGGAGTCACCTCAGAGACATGATGTGTTTACAGGAAAGAGGTTCTTAGACCTTGAAAGGAGCATGATAACGTATGAGGCAGATTTTAGCTCCGGGAATTTAAGTCACTTTGATACATCGGGGATACTTCTCGATACCCCGATGGGGTTACTTTTCAGGGATAGAGGTCAATTAAAGGAAAATCTTCATTTTATTGCGGATTATACAATTTTAAACGGGAAGAAACCCCCTTTTCCTTTAAAGTCGCTTTTTAAACTTTCTTATAAAATTTTAGATGCTAAG
>JAPLKF010000251.1 GCA_026388215.1 Pseudomonadota bacterium
ATAACCAGAAATACTGGCATCATGTTCCATACCTCGGACTCGGTCCGGCTGCCCATTCTTTCAAAGACGGTGTAAGATGGTGGAACTGCAGGTCTGTTGAAGGGTATTGCCGGTTGCTTGCACGGGGAGAAAAACCTGTTGCGGGATCAGAGACCCTCTCTCCTGAACAGTTAAGACTGGAGCGCCTCTATCTCGGCTTCAGGACTGAAAGCGGCGTCTCTATCAATGATGCCTGCGGGAGTCCCTCAATGACTCAGGTCTTATCGCAATTAAAGCGGTCCGGGTTTGTGAAGATTCTAAATGGCAGGATAATCCCCACCCGGAAGGGTTACCTCATCGCAGACCGCCTTCCCCTTATGTTTGCGGAATGACATTGTTTTGTAATCATAGATTACCTTTTACTCAACTGAGCGCTGAAAGATAAAGAATACTTGACAACCCATTGAAATATAAGGTTTCCAAGTGATTTACCCACCCCAGTTTTCTTTATTTTATTGTAATTTCAATTATTTTTGGGTAATCAATCGAATCAAGTCTTGAAATCTCACATTGGTATATTTTAAAAGTTGTTTGGAATAAATTATGGGTCAAACCATAAATCGAAAGGCGTAAACAATAAGTGGTGAGCAGTGGAGGCTGAAAGCTGATAACTATTTTTGAAAGACTTTGTATGTAATCTTATTTCCATCCGAACATATCTGTATGAATCCGTTTTTATCTGTTCTTAATAAGGGTATGGAGAGGTTTTTATATCTCTGAAGGGCTTCTTCGCTTGGTAGACCCTTTATACCAGGACCTCCACTCAATATTGCAATATCAGGTTTGTAAGCGGCGTGCCTGACAGGATAAGCTTTTCCTCTATATCCTTTTCTATATCACCCGTGAGGAGAAAGGTATTATTTTTGTATATGACCTTCAGGACGAGTGAGGCATTGTTAAGATTTTCTAAGGAGAAGTTTGGTTCGGGATTGAAAACGAGTATTTGCATATTATTTTTGAAGGTGTAATTGTCACCCCTTTTCCAGGTCTGAACAGGTATGCCCTTATCCCTTATGAGTTTCATAACTTCAATGAATTTCTCTTCCTTTATGAAATATGTGCTTGCGACAAATTGCCTTACATTAAAATTTTGCAGGATATAAGGAAGGCCACCAATATGGTCTCCATGGGGATGGGTGTTTATTACACAATTTAGTGTCAAAATCTTTTTGGAGAGGAGTATGGGTGTCAGGATTCTATTAATATTCTCATGCCTTTCGGCGCTTCTATGAGGATAGAATCGCCAATCCCTACGTCTATGAAATTGATGCGCATGTTATTGTTAAACCTTTTTTCATAGGCAAGATAGACATGTATGGTTGAAACTGGCATGATGACAAAAATTAACAGGGCAAGGATAAGTTTTCTTCGAGAAAATATCAGCGCAAATGCAAAGGTAAAATACAGGATAATTTCAAAGAGGGTAGGGCGGATGATAGGATAAATGTATCCGGCGTTCAGATACTTAAGAATCTGCATATTTATATTTAAAATTTCCCCGGCCAATCTCAATATATATTCACCATAGGGCAATACCATTCCAATAAGGCTCATTGGCATTGCAAGGATACACATAAGCGGGATGGCAATAATGTTATGAATAACAGAAAATGGGTTTATACCATAAAAGTG
>JAPLKF010000252.1 GCA_026388215.1 Pseudomonadota bacterium
GCTTCACGCTGTGTTTCTGGAACAACTGTCTCATATAATTCTTCAACGTGTTTTGGTTGTGTTATCATTACATCTGCAATCAAATTTACTAAACCAAACAGTTTGTTCGCTGTTTCAATATCATCTTTTAGATCAATCTGCCCAGGATGAACCGAGTTATTGCCAACGACCCTCACAATATCCAACGCCTGCTGGACTTTTATTGGTAACCCTTTTTTAACTAAAGATGCAATGTCATCATTTATATTTTTTCCTTTCTCACCCAGGAATGCACACAATTTCTGGATTGCTAACCGTAATAATGCAGAAGCCCCTCGTGGTGAATTCGATAAAATTGCTCTTGCTTCCTCAATGTCGAATTTTATGTCTTCTGGTATATCAGGGTTAGGTGGAGGAGCTATTAGGGACGGAGGGTAGACAAGTTTTTTGTTAATCCATGTTGAAAATTGCCCACATCTATCACATCTGCAAATTGCAAAATTAATATCATTTCCATAATTCTGACTGCTTACGATTCTGTTTGGATGCCCCCATTCTTGCTTTGAAAATGCATGACAAAAAGGACAATTAAACCCATTTGACTGAAAAGCAGGGGGCGTATATGGAATTACTGTTTCCATTTTTACTCCTTTTCACTTATAACATTATCTTTTAAGCATATTCTGTATTCGCTGTGGGTTTGTGATCCTAAATCGTAGGATTTCAAGAAAAAGTCGCCAAAAAACCTTCGAAAATGTCCTATCATTCTGTATAATAGTGAATATGCATTTATCATATACATAATCCCCATAAGTTTTGATTCCAGTTATCCTGCTCTCAAAACCTATGACCTATTAATCTATTGATTACCACCCCTACTTGTGTATTTCAAGAAAAATCTTATAATGCTCTATTACGGAAGAAATCAATATGTGATGTCGATAGTGACTGTATAAGTGTCCTGTTAAAGCAAGGACTACTGAAAAATATTCTGTTGCAAACTTTTGTAAATTGTAGGATAACGACATAGGGGAAATTATTAATACACATTTCTTTAAAGGTGGAGAAGGTTTAATCAAGGAGAATCATAACCAAAATTGCAGGAAATATGGAAAAAAGAGTAGATAGCTTAGTTTTCAGACGTTTAACATATGCAGACTTTAGGCACATAAACAAAAAAGGGGGCGAAGAGCAGGGAGGTGGCGGTCAATCATACATAGATTTCCCAACTGCTGATATCCTATTAGAGAAGTGGTTTAAATTTCTTGGACAAAACACCGGCACTGGAGCCAAAAACAGACCACAATGGGATTTTACTATTAATAGTTTAGGATTACAGAACCCTAAAAAGTTGAGAATTTATCAAAGACGGGAGCAATCGGTCAGTGTTTCATCTCAAAAAATTTATAGTAGATCATCGAACCGTGTTCCCTCTTGGCATCCAGATAACTCATTCCCAGTTGATTATAAGGCAGATGTTGATAATCTTGTAGTTTATATTGTTAAGACAACTGNAAAACTGGTCAGTTAACGATTCTCTCAAAAAAATGTTTCAAAATACTGCTGGCTATATCGATTTCAAGAGTAAAGTTCTAATTGATACAGCAGATAAAGATTGGCCATTTTATTTCGATGCTAAGACAGTTAAGAATCAAATTAAAACAGAAGAAGAGAAAGAAGAAGATTTTGTTTTTGAAGATACTTCACCAAAACTTGAAGAACTTGAACAATCTGATGCTCAACCAGACTTCATACAGAGAATTTATAAAATTCGCCAAAGAAATAGCCAAATTGTTAAAAACTTAAAAAAACTCTATAAAGGTAAGTGTCAAATATCATCTGATAATCTAACCTTTAAAAGGAAAAATGGTGAATTATATTCTGAGATTCATCATTTAATTCCTTTAGGCGATAACGGTTCAGATTCATATGCCAATGCAATTGTTGTAAGCCCTTTAATCCATAGAATGTTGCATTATGCCAATGTCTCGCCAATTGACCTATCTAAAATAATAGATAATAAATTAAAAATTACTATCAACGAAAAGGAATATGTAATAACTTGGCATGCCGACCACACCAAGACTGTCAAAAAAAGTCTTAAGGACTAATTTAACTTCAAATGAATTAAATACTCTTGTAGTGTGGGGTTTTTCTCGCTCTTGTTACTCTTAAATCTTTTATACTTTATTCCTTTTATTACTACCTTACCATAGTTTGAGAGAAAAGAAATCAGGTCATTAATGGATAGCAACCCGTCTTCACTGTAGCTGATTAGAAAATCATTACATTTTATATTAGTTAATATTTTATCGAAAGAATCTCGAATTTTTACTTTAGAACAAAAATTTGAATACTGATCTCGCCAAGGTCTTAATCCACTATCACCGATTGCTATAGGTTCATCTTCTCTGGCGATAGTTTCCAAGATATGGTAGTTAGCTGCATATTGCCTTTTTATATAAGGGGGATCAATATAGCAGAGGTCACCCGATAAGTCTTTTGATATTGCCTCTGCATATCCTATGTAAATTTTGTGTCCTTTCAATTCCCCTAACATTGAGAACGAAGAAGGGTGCAGTTTTATTGGGTCTTCAGCCCTTTTAATAAACTTAGACAAATAATGACCATATGTTCCTGCGATATTTGCTATATCATTTGTAGCCATCATCAAATTGTGAAGTAACAAAGAATGTTCCATTTCATCAATAATTTTGATTTCTTTGAATCTTTTAATTT
Organism: Pseudomonadota bacterium; assembly: GCA_026388215.1. Lineage (NCBI taxonomy): Bacteria > Pseudomonadati > Pseudomonadota > Pseudomonadota bacterium. The sequence continues at coordinate 2,719 of JAPLKF010000252.1, forward strand.
CTTTTCTAATGGCATCAATTTTAGCTGCATTATTTGAAGTAAAATATTTCCTTGGTTTCTTAGTGTTTGATGCTTTTCCATCAGGGCTAAATTCTTTATAAAAATATCCCTTAATGGGTTTTAAATTATTTAGATAATTCAGTATTGTTTCATAGTTACTTCCTCCAAACAAATTTATGGTTTGGTATTTTTCAATATCTTTAATTGCTTTTATCCCCTTGAATGCGGGTGGTTCACTCAAAAAAAGGTGCACATTCAGATGATGATATGAATAAGTCATTACATCAACCGCAGTAACCTGAAATCCTGCCTCCCTCAACGCAAAAGAAAAAAGTCCAGTCCCCGCCATTAAATCAATTATATGTTTTGCTTCTTTGTTGATAGTTCTGATTTCAGAAATAATAATATCTGCGAGTTTGTCCTTGGAACCAATATATCTAAAACCCATTGTCTTTAAAAATCTCCCTATAGTCGCAATTTAATAATCTTTTTATTGGAATAAGTTGCTGAGCAGAACTTAATGTTTCAAAAATTACTTTGTAGTCTTTGCGTTTTAACTTGAAGAAGTAAGCAACAACCCTTTCAATTATTAAATCATTTGCTTTAGAAATATTTTTTTCTTTGGAACTAACAACTTCAGATTTGATGGTATTTGTAACTTTGCTAATTAAATTTCTATCTACTTTTGAGTTAAAATCAATTTTAGGAAATGGTAAATTTACCAGTATTGTCTGCGTAAGGTATGGATGGGATTTCCATTCATTCTCACCATATTTCTTTATGAGGTAGTACGTAATTGCTCTTGAATTAAGAACTGCTAAAACAAACTCAATCGACAACTTCTTGTTATAAGTAGGCTTTAATTTCAGTATGTAAACTACTTGGTTTGTAATCGAGTTATTATAGTCTATACTTGCAGTTATACCGACACCCGTTTTTCTAACAAGTATTTTCCCCCCCTGATAAATACTTATATCTTTGTAGTTAATCCCCTTCTTATGAGTGTTAATCCAACTCTTTGAGATAGATGTATAACGATATAAATCCTCACCCACTTTGAGTTTAGCATTTCCAACTCCATTGCGATTCATAATTATTTTATCTGTTTTAATATTATCTAAGTTTAACGATGAATTGCAATGCGTACATTTTGGCTTCTTTGCCCTTGGGTAAGGCATCCAATGCCTACATTTTTGGCACTGACAAACTATCCCTTTCTTGGAGATTTCTGCTCCTCTCATGTTCATTACTATGTTTTTAAATAAAATGCCTGTGTTCTGAATCTTATCAAAGGTTTTTTCCTCTTCAGTTTTCAAATCAATATCAAAAATACACTTATCATTTTCTATAAACCTTCTTTGCGGAACTTTATGTGACAATTCTTTTTCGGCATCCTCCAAAGCCAATTCATTAGACAAAACCTTTTTTTTGTAGTTTGAAGAAAGTCTGAAGCAATCAACGGCATGGTCGCTTTGTGCTTTAGTCTTTCTTCCTATAATTATGATACACGCTCTATTGATTTCACTAAATATTTTTTCCCCTAATCGTGCAATTAAATGAATGGTTGTATTCGTCGTTAAGAGAACTCGTAGCCTTGATTGCTCCTGACTAAATACAGAATCAGGTAGGATTAAACCATAAATTCCGCCGTCTTTAAGATTATTAAGAATTATTTCAATAAATAAGTCATAAATATCAAACTGCCCTTTTGCAAGGGTAAAATTGTGATTCAAAGTTAATAAATCGTAGATATTTAAATCAGCTCCCCAAGGAGGGTTACTTAGAGAAATGTCGAAACCATCTTGACAGTCTATTTCTCTTCTTAAATTAATCCATCCATTAACAGAGTCTTTATCCTTTGCAGGAAATAAACCATCTGTATTTATGAATTTAGTAGTAAATTGTTTTAATGGTTTATTGGCAAAAATTTTGGTAGAACCAATAACTGCATTGATATCCTTATCAATTCCAACAATTTTAGGTAAACTTTTAATTCGTTTATTTAATAATATTTCATTCGCAAAACATTGTAATAGTATGCTGCCCCCACAGCCAGGGTCTAACACTTCTGAAATACTTTTGGTCTTTCCCCAATAATAAACGATTTTCTTTGCGAGATATTCAGCAAGAAATGTTGGAGTATAAAATACTCCATTTATTTTTCGTTCTTCTTTTGAGTATTGTTTAGCAAGGCTCATTTATTACCTTTTGGTATTTGATAAAGTGTTTCATCCTTTTTTGTTTCCATTTTGCTGCTGTTTCAACAAGTTGTCAAGCGGTTTTTTCTGTCACAGTTGAATATCAGATAATTGAATACTAATTGAAATGTTGAATATCCAGCAAAGATAGCAAAAACTCTCTTACAGGAAGGAATTGTTCATAGCACTGAATGTCAGTTATTCTGCATCTTTTCCAGGTAGGTTTCTATTGTTATACCCTGTGGAATTTCTTTCTTTGCTACCATTTCTCGATCTGCATTGTAAAACAGGACATAGAGCTTTCCATCTTCTTCGATAAATTCTATGGAGTAGTAGGGACTGTCATCGGGGTTCATGGTATGCTTAGCGTCTATTTATCTCTCTGGTAAATCCTCTCAAATGCATCTGTGAAGCTTTTTATAATGCCATTGCATCCCGATAAATCCACCATCGAATTATCCTGTTTCTGGGCATTCGCTGAATAGTTCCAACTACCCATAACTACCCGTTTATTATCAATAACGCAGAATTTGTTATGTTCCAGTACCCCTGTCTTTTTAATTACTGACCCCTGATGTCAATAGTGGACACGAAACATCCCTCATGCTGCAACCTCCGTCATATTATTTTATCACAACTTTGGTATCCACTAAATACATGCTTTACCTCACAAGTTATTTAAAATAGGATTCTGCCAAAGCGTATATTTCGTTATCCCTCGTGTCCCTGCATAATTCATCCACTGGTATACTGTCGTATCCGTCAAGAGCTAACTTCACCATATCCACATCGTCTTGAATTACATTATTGAATTCCTGATTGATAATGCTGGTTATCAGTGCCTCAACCTTTGGTTGTATCGCCTCAAGCGCTTTTGATCGGATATAACCTTCCTTAATCATGTTTTGATAGATTTCAGGGTCAATATGTTTTTTGACACCAGTCACAAATATTTCCCGTATCCTGTCATCGGAGAGCGCATCAAGTTCTAACCCTTTCGGTTTTCCATTGATTCCGCCGGTTTGAGCAAGCCATTTTTCAAGACCTTGAGGTTTCGGCGTGTACTGGTTATTTTCAAGTTCATCTTTGGTCAATTGGTCTGGTATTATACCTAATCGTTCAATATGGACATTGACATCTAAATGGTAGTGCCTTAACAATATCGTCTGCCTGATTCTGAAAGGTCTCAGCGATAGAATATCCTGAAGGGTCATAGTCGGTGAGGGTGAGAATATAAATATCATCGGTGATGGTCCCCATATTTCTTATCAACCCCTCCATTGCTGCAAGAGCATTCTGACCTTTTCCGCTGATGCAGGAGAGACCGAACAGGTCTGCAAGCTGTTCAATAATTGGGTATGCGGTATCCTTTTCTGTTGACACGATAATATTGGGATACGGTGCGGAGTTTACCAGATAACCGAAAGTACTCAAGGAATCAACCTGATATTGATTTATTGGATTTTTCCGCCGCCTGCTTGTATCCACTATTTTTAAGTCTTTATACGTGAGAACACCCATGCGTACAAGTTCAGCCATATATCTGCTTAATTCAGCGTCCCACCGGGTGAGACCTTCTTCAGTCTGGTCGGATTCTGTGAGCAGTCCCAATTTTTCAAGAACAGGTTTTACTGTGAAATACCAAAACCGTCTTAAACTTCTATCGGTATCCGCAGAGAGAAACTGTTTTTCATTGAGAATAATAGACCGGATCAGCTCTGATTGCTTCACCCCTGCAAGAATGCGCTTAAGTTCATCCTTCGGTATTTCCTTTATTGGTCGGGTAAGAGAGGTATATTTTTTTGACATATCATCCCTCCAGTGCCCTTGAAGCCTTCTGCAACAGTGGGATTACCTCGTCGATAGTTTCATCGTTGAAGGTAACACCCTTCTTTGTCGGAAGCCATTCGCCCTTATCATCCGTGAAATATACCCGGCAATCAACATACTTGCCTGCTTGGCTGGCAGACAGGTAACCCTGATACTCCGCAAGACTTACCCTGACTCTTTCTTTTTGGTTCTTCTCGACTTCGCCGATTAGTTTTAACATGTTATGCCTCCTTTATATTTTTTTCTACATATGTATTACCTTTTTTTGAAATTTTTCTTACAGGGAAGATTAACCCTCCAATAGAAAAGCAAGAACCCTCTGATAGAGAAACAAGACCTTGAGGTTAATTCTTTAGAAGAAAAGAAGTAATACAAGGGTGAGAATAAATGTTTTTAGGGGGTTTTAAATGAAACTTGAGCTTGAAGAACATGATCTTGAATTGATTGTTGATAGATTATTTGAAAGGCTAAAACCTATGTTGCCCAAGCAGGACCACCGGGGGGACGTTATCTTTGACAAAAAAGAGCTTTCTCAATATCTCAAGGTTGGTGTTTCATGGATAGATAATAACCTTTATATGTTGCCACACTTCAAGGTCGGTAAGTATGTGAGGTTCAGGCAGTCACATATCGACCAATGGATTAAGAATGTAGAACTAATGCCTTCACCTTACCTTAAATTGATGAAAAATGTCAGGTGACCACTTGATTGTATATCAAATGATTGTAAAAATTACCTATGAATTATCAATATGTTATTCGAGTATGTGAAGTGAATTGTGAAGTGAATAATAAATTATTTTTTCCTTGATGAACAAACATAGTAGGCTTATAAATATATAGTGTGAGTGAATGGACACCGAGACAAATCAGAGGATTGAGAAAAACGTTCACGCTATCCAAAAGGGTATTGGGTGAGCTTGTTGGTGTTCATAAGGACTATATCTACATGCCGAAAGGAGGTGATAGAAATCCATCAAAAATATTATGTTTATTGTTAGACCGCATTGAAAAGGAATTACAAGAAAACGAAAAAGGAAAGGTAGGTGAAAAGCATGGCAAGAAAAGTAAAAGGTCTTTATAAGCGTGGTAATGTCTGGTGGTGTGCTTATAAGTCTGTAACCGGGAAGGTGGTAAGAGAAAGCACAGGATTCATCAACTATGACATGGCCATTGATTTTCTTACGAAAAGAAAAGCTGATGTTATGGTAGGGATAGAACCGGAAGTCAAGAAGATGGTCAATTATACCTTTCAGGAGCTTGCAACAGAATACCTCAAATGGTGTGAAAGGCAAAGATGCTTTAAGAGTAAGCGGAACTTTGTCAAGCAGTTAGGTGAGGCCTTTAGTAATATTCCCTTAAGACAATTCAATACCATGATGCTTGAACATTTTCAGACAGAGCGATTACAAAAAGGGAATAAACCGGCAACAGTCAACAGGCTTATTGCTACAATCAAACATGCATTCCACAAGGGTTGTGATTGGAATATGGTTGATGAAGGAACCATGAAATGCATAAAAAGGGTGAAGCTTCTTGAAGAAAATAATCGGCGATTACGGTATCTGTCGAAAGAAGAATGTCAGGCTCTAATCAATGCTTGTGATTCACATTTAAAACCGATTGTAATTATGGCCCTGAATACAGGCATGAGGAAGAGTGAAATTTTGGGGTTACGCTGGGATAATGTAGACCTCAGACATGGCTTTATTCTTCTGGACGTAACAAAGAACGGAGAACGGCGGGAAATACCAATAAACGACACATTGAGGGCAACGCTTGAAGCATTACCGAGAAGGCTTGACGGTGGATATGTGTTTTATGATCCAAAGACCGGCGAGAGGTACAAGGAGGTTAAACGTTCCTTTGGTACAGCATTAAGAAAAGCAGGGATAAGAGATTTTAAGTTTCATGATGCCCGTCACACATTCGCCAGTCATCTTGTTATGGCAGGGGTTGACATAACGACTGTCAAAGAACTCTTAGGGCATAAGACCCTCACCATGACATTACGTTATGCTCATCTTGCACCCTCTCACAATGTGAAGGCGCTTGATATTCTGGACAGTGTTTTAAACGATAATCAAAACTCCACTTCACAATTACTTCACAATTTCACATCAATAAGAAGAGAAGGAGTCTTGTAAGTGGTTGATTTTTAACGTGGGCCGTGCAGGATTTGAACCTGCGACCAACTGATTAAGAGTCAGCTGCTCTACCGGACTGAGCTAACGGCCCAAAGGTGATTGTTTATAACATACCAGTAGAGAAAAATTCAAAATAAATTTTATTCTTATTTAAAATAATTTTTCTTCTGGTATAATTATAGTTAGAAGAAATAAAATTTATGCAAAAGGAGGGATTGATATGTTTTTTATGAATATTTGTACATGGGCACCTGAGGATGAAAAAGAGGTAAGAAAAAGAAGAGAAAAATATAAATGGCCAAAAGGGGTAAAGGTAATCTGCGAATTTTTTGATCTTCAGGGATGTAGAGTTATAAATGTTGTTGATACTGATGCCAAAGGACTCATAGCCAGTAGAGCTGCATGGATAGACATTTTGGTATTTGAAACCTTTCCTGTATTTCCTATTGGAGAGAGTAGGGCCTTATTGAAAAAGTAAGTACCTATGGGTTTGTCCCATAGATTAGAAACAATTGGACGTGTAGTGTTCATCCTGACTTCTTTGTGGATTTTTTAGGATTATTATAATTGTATCTTCAGAGGAGAAGATACGGCAATTGCCCTTTTTAGGTAATTATTTGTTCCCATATAATAAGCTGGTTCTTTTCAGTAAATAAGTTTATTCAACTTCATTATATTTTATTTGTTTATAATGGACAAATTTGCCTATATATACCGAAGTTTTAAACGACAAAAATACATTGACTAAAAGGGGTCTGTATGTTAAAAAAGATGGTCTTGTAATGATTATGTCTGTATTAGACAGCAAGAAGGATGTGGTCAGGTCTCTTATAAGCTACAGTTCGCTTGGCTTGGAGATGGGGCTCTCCGTTGCTATAGGGGTAGCCATTGGTTATTTCCTTGATTCTTATTTTAAGACATATCCTTACCTGACAGTCATTTTTATGATTTTTGGTATAGTGGCAGCGCTAAAAACGATATACACATTGCTGAAAAGGGTTAAAAGGGAAAATGAAAGAGACAACAATAAGTGATATTGAGCGTATAAATGTTATAATTCTTGTTTTAGGGTCAATTCTGTCGATAGTGATAATGAGGGAGTTCAAGTACCTTTTTAGCTTTGCAGTGGCAAGCTCTATAATGACGTTGAATTTCAGATTGTTAAAAAAAATAATAGAGGGTGGATTTTCGGGATCCACTGTTAGTAAAAAGGATATCCTTATAAAACTTCCGTTGAAATTTCTTGTTTTTGTGGGGCTTGTTGTAATAATAATCATATATGGTAATATAGATGTAATTTTTTTTCTCATTGGGTTGTCAACTGTATTCCTCTCTATTGTGATAAACCAGATTTTTATTGTGTTTAACCCGGTAGAAAAAAGGAGGCAAAAGGATGGGGCATGAAGTATTTACATGGGCTTCTTTATTCCCCTTTTTAAAAGGTCTACCCCCCCATGTATCGAATGCCATCATAGTCTCTATAATAATTCTCATTATTGTGATTTTGGGCTATAGGCAGCTGAAAAGAACTGAAGATGAAATAGTGCCTGAGCCAAAGTTTACATTCAGGAATTTTGTTGAGATACTGGTGGAAAGACTTTCCGATATTATAGTAGATACGATGGGCCCAAGAGGTAAGGAGTTTACATTAATAGTTGGAACCCTTGCCCTTTTTATCCTTTTTAATAACCTTTCCGGGCTTGTGCCTGGATTTTTACCCGCCACAGATAATGTAAACACCACATTTGCATGTTCACTTACAGTATTTGTGATGACGCACTATTATGGCTTCAGGGAACATGGAATAAGGTATTTAAAACAGTTTGTGGGGCCTTTCTGGTGGCTGGCACCATTGATGGTTCCCATTGAACTTATAGGGCATCTCGCAAGACCGTTGTCGCTTGGAATGAGGCTTTTTGGAAATATAACAGGCGACCATATTGTGACGACTATATTTTTTGGGCTTGTCCCATTAATAATCCCCTTACCGGTCATGTTCCTCGGTCTGTTTGTAGCGTTTGTTCAGACATTTGTGTTTATGCTTTTATCCATGGCATATTTTTCAGGGGCAATTTCTCATGAAGAACATTAAAAATATAAAAGAAAGGGGTGAGATTTAATGAAAAGATTGGTAATAGTCATTATACTCTTTGGAGTTTTTGTTTGTCTCTCTTCTGGTATTGCAATGGCTGCTGAAGAGGCGAAAGGGCTTGATCCACAGGTTAAACAAGTGATAGCACTTGCTGCTGGTTTTGGTCTTGCGATTGCAGCCTTTGGTGGGGCTCTTGCACAGTCAAGGAGTATAGTTTCTGCGCTGGATGGTATTGCCAGAAATCCTGGTGCTTCAGGAAAGATAGTGACCCCGATGATTATCGGTCTGGCAATGATTGAATCACTTGTAATATACTCTCTCGTTGTTTCATTACTTTTAATCTTTAAACTCTAAAAAGGGTTCTGGGGCAGATAACAAAATCTGCCCCAGATGATTTTGTAATGAAAATATGGGGGAAAAATGCAGGGTATACCCGGCAACCTTATCCGATTGACTTCTCCCATCCCTGCCCGAAGTCGGCAAGGGGCCTTATTTCGTATATCTCAAGGGTCGCTACGGCATGGATCACCCTGGCCATTGTGCCTCCTTGGATGATATATAAATTCTATATTTCTTTTTATATCACAATATGATTGGCTTGTGGGTAAAATACTGATCACCCATAATACGTTTAACTCCCCTTCTTGCTCGCGGTGCTTGCTTAAGTAGATTCCCACGAACTACGCAAGCATACAGAGGACCACGCCTTCAGGCGTGGGTGAATGCTTCAGTTGCTAACGCGAAGCGTATGTATAGTGCCACGGGCTTGCCCATGGGAATCTACTTTGACAAGGGACCGAAAGAACATTAGAATATAACATCATGGGCAGATTTAGACTTGTAAGCGACTATGTACCAAAAGGCGACCAGCCTGTGGCAATTAAAAAACTTGTAAAAAACATAAAGCAGGATGTGTCGCATCAGGTCTTACTCGGTGTAACAGGTTCAGGGAAGACATTCACCATGGCAAATGTGATTGAGAAGGTTCAAAGGCC
>JAPLKF010000253.1 GCA_026388215.1 Pseudomonadota bacterium
ATCCGGGATTATCTCGACGATCGAACAGAAAAGTACCGAAAGATGGTAGATTGGATTGCAAGGGAGATTGATGTTACGACGCTACGGTATCAGCGGATCGACGACATGGTCGAAGCAATCGGTCTTCCCCGCGAGAAACTATGTCTCCAATGCTGGATCGGAGACGTCGATCTATTGGAACACAGATAAAGTTCGGAGTTTAGCGTTAGGCCAGGTAAGCCGAAGGACGAAGGACGACCGCTACGCTGGGACGAAGGACGTTCTCGTTGGCATGGAGTAGAAAGAAAAGTGAGGTTCAACTACACGATACATGATACACGATGAACAATTTAGCTGGTTTTATAAGCGGCGATAAAAAATCCTTGACAACCTCTTGAAATAGCAGGAAAATTGAGTACATTGTTAAGCACATGGTGCAACTTCAACAGGACGAAATCCCGCGTTCATCTGAACGGCGGGATGGAAAGAAAAAAGGGGCGGTGTGACGGGAAGCATTTCTTTTTGGCGGGGGAAATGTATTGAATTATTGAAGGATGTCCCCTTCCCCCTGATTGGCAATAATTTTATGAACATGTTGGGTTATAGGGGTTTGGCATAGCCGTATAGTGGGGAGGGGTCTCGATGCCTGGTTGGGACAGCGCTCTTATTGAGGAGATTTATAGTCAGAAGCAGAAGGAGAAATCTGAGGATAGAGATAATCTTCTAAAGCTGGTCAGCCGCAGCTTGTATGGTGAGGCGATTCATTATGCTTTGGAACTTATTCAGAATGCGGAAGATGAGGGCTCCTCAGCTATTACCTTTTTGTTTGGCACGAATGAAGCAGTTGTGTCAAATGATGGCAGGCCTTTCGATGAGGATGATGTTTGGGGCATTTGCTCTGTCAGGCCTGGGAGAAAGAGGCGGAAGATAGGCTTTTTCGGAATCGGCTTTAAGGCTGTTTTCAATGTGGCCAAAACGCCTCAGATTATCTCCGGTAAGTATAATTTTGAGCTTCATGACTTCATAAACCCTAAGCCATTAGCTACCGTGCCTGAAGCCGCCAGGGATTATTGCTCCTCTGAGAAGGGGGCAGTCTTTGTCCTGCCCTATTCCCCTGAACTGATGTCGCCAGATACGCTCACTGAGAGCTTTAGCGCGCTTGACGAGAACCTTCTTTTGTTCTTGGACAATCTCACGGTTCTTAACTTTGTTAACCGGACTAACGGTGCCGAGTGGTCGATTAGTAAGGACCCAGAGGATTTGACAGCTCGCCTGCCTGATAGTGTGCGGCGGAACACCAATAGCGCCTCCATCACCTTAAAGAATTCGTCAACTGAAACCACTACTACGTGGAAAGTTTTTCACCGGACTTTGCCAGTTAAGGATCCGGCTATGGTCCCTGAAGGTAAGAAGGGGGTGGAAGAGACAAGAATAACCGTTGCTTTTCCCTTAAATTCAGAAATCCGGGATAAGACCAAGAAGGAAGGCGTTGTGTATTGCTACCTTCCGACTAAGAAGCGTACTGATCTTCCTTTTCTCGTCCAGGCGGATTTTCTCCCAACGGTTGGGAGGGAGAACATTTCGGAGCAAAGCCCTTGGAACGTCTGGCTTATGGAGGAACTTGGCAAGCTGGCCGCAGTCGCGATCGACCTGATTAAGGACGATGAGCAGCTGTCAGAGTTTGTTTATGACTTTATCCCGTTATCAGAGGAGATTCATGATGGCCTGATAAGCCATCTATATGACGAGTTGTTCTCTTCGCTCAAGGAGATTGAGATTGCGCGGACGGCAAAGGTCTGGGTTAGGCCTGAGGATTGCGCAATACCTGATGACGACGCTTTAAGGATCATTTTGAGTGAGCCGGACTTGTCCGCCCTGCTCGGCAAGAAGGTATCGTATTTAGATTCTGCTTTGAGCGCGCCTGACCATTGTACCCGCGCTGAGAATGTCTTGTTTGAGTTGGGCTCTAAAAAGATTGGTAGCAACGAAGTTATTGGTTTCCTGCAGCACGAGGCTTTTCTCAGAAAGAAGAGCGAAAAGTGGTTTCTTGACCTGTACGATTACGTGGCTTCACTGTTTGATACGTCTAAGAAGGTGCCTTATGGGGATTTTCCCTGGGCTTGGGATGAGGAGACTAAGGCTTTATTTCTCCGGCTTCAGAAAGCTACTTTCGTTCTCACGAATGACAGACAACTTGTTCCTCTTAAAACCGACGGCTCAGATGATAGGTTAATCTGTTATCCTCAGAATATTGACCTGGTGGAGGTGCATAAGCTTTTTGACAAGGGTGAGATCGTTTTCCTGAACCGTTACTTCCAAGAGTCGGGCGTCACCCATCGCAAGGAGGAACAGCAAGAGAGGGAGGAGAAGAGGAAGCGGGTGAAGGATTGGTTTGACAGTGTTGGGGTGAGAAAGTATGTGAAGCAGTCTCACATCATTAGGGATGTTATTCTGCCCAAGTTCAGGTCCGGGAGGTACAGGGAATATGACGATTCGAAGATTTATGGCCTATTGAATTATATTAGGTCTTACTGGCCCACTGTGGAGAGCGAGATACAAAACAAGAAGCTTTCCCCTGAGGTGTTGCAGGAGGTTAAAGACTCTGTCCTAGTCAAGGCTTACTCAGTGAGCTTGGGGAAAGAGGTGTTTACTTATAAGAGGCCGGAAGAGGTCTATTTTTCTAGGCGGTATGGTAAGAATCAGTTGATGGAAGACCTTTTCCGGGGCATTGATAGGATTTATTTTCTGTCGCCTTACTATTTGAATAAGGAAGGCAAGGAGGCAAAAAAGCATAGGAAGGGGAAGCAAAAGGCGGATTACTCTTGGAGGAAGTTTTTTGAGCTGTTGGGCGTCTGGGGCTTCCCAAGGGTGGTCGAGGTCAAGGGCGAGGTTTCGATAGCTGGCTCTGATGAATATCCTTGGGTTAATAGGGAGTATTCTGCAAGGGGTTGGCATGAGCTTCACGGTGATTCTCATAGTGAGGATGTTGAGAGGTTGATTGAGTTCTGCTCCAAGACTGGGGATGTTGGTGATGTGAAGGCGCGGATGGCTCTTCTTTGGGAGTCGCTTGATAGTAATTGGAAATCTTATAAGGATAAGGGCTTCTGCCGTTCTACATACAAGTATTTTTATGTTGATTGGCACGCTAGGGCTTATGATACTTCTTCTTTCCTTGAGTTTTTGAGAAATGCCAAATGGGTCCCTACCCTAGCCGGGGATTTTGCTAAACCTGGTGAGTTGGTAGTGCATTCGCAGAGGAATGTCCACCTGTTGGGTGAGAATATTCCTTACGTAGAGCTTCAAGGAAATGATGCCTTTCTGGGGGACCTTAAGGTAATGTCCTCCCCCAGCATCGACCAGGTGCTAAAGCACTTGAAGTCCTACAGAGAAGAAAACCCTTTGATTGCCGAGAATCAGGTTGTCAAAATGGCAGCTATTTATGATTCTCTTAAGCAGGAGCTTGCCAAAGCAGGAAACAAGGCATTGGCTGAAGATCGTATTCAAGAAGTCAGGCGATTGTTTGATGATTGCGAGTTGTTTTATCTGCCCCGTGAGGACCGTTCATGGTGGAAGCCGCGTGATGTGTTTTGGCGGGATTTCTCCGAATCTTTCGAGAGCCTCAGAGGTTATGTTGAACACGACGGTTCGCCTATCTATGATACCGGGCTGATGGAGTTTTTCGAGGGTTTGGGCATTTCCCAGAAGCCTTCTCTCTGCGACTGTTTGGCCGTCCTTGATGATCTAAGGAACGCTGGGGACTTGGCGCGTTACCGCCAGGTAGCACCGAAGGTCTATTCTCTTATCGATTCAGTAGTTAGGCAAGGGGGAATTCCCTTCGACGGGTGGGACAAGCCTGTCTTCTTGGCGGAATCTGGGCACTTCTTGCAGCCGTCTGAGCTTTATTTCTCTGATGATGACCTGTTGTCGGGCTATTTTGCGGACAAGCTTGCTTTTTTGTGGCTACCTTTTCATTGGGGTAATGTCAAGAATATGCTGTCTGTTGGTGGTTTTAGACAGTTGAGTAGCCATGTTTCTGTGGTAAAGAACATGGACGGCTTGGATGAGCTTGAGGGGGATGAGGTTAAGCAGTTACGCGAGAGGCTCTCCTATGTGGCGCGCTACTTTAAGATAAAGAGGTTTGGCCTTTATTCGGAGCTCGAAAGGAGCGGCGTTTTTGCCAAGATGGAGTATGTGGAGTGCTTTGAGTGTTCGGATATTGCTCTTGATTTCACGGTTGATCCGTGCTCGGATGATATTAGTGTTAAGGGCGTTAACAGCAATGTTTACTTTAGCCCTGATGAGAACCGTTTGTATAAGCGGAGAGATGTTCCTATTCTTTCTACAGTCGTGGCCAAGGAGATCTCGAAGTGTTTTCCACCTGGAAAAGATGAGGCGTTTCTCCTTCTTGACTCCTTGTTTGGGGTTGTGGGGTATGACGAGCTTGCCAAGAAGTTGAAGGATTTTGGCATTGATGAGAAAGCTCCTGCTTGGCAGATGGCTGCGAAAGAAGTCAAGGTTATTCGCAAGTCTGAGGTTTCTTCGAAACCGGATGAAGATACCGTTAAGGTGCCGCCTAGGGAAGAGAAGAAAATAGTCAAGGCGGTTGAGTTGCCTGCTGAAATGCAGCCTGCCGCTTCAGACCTAATAGACCCAAATCGTTTTATTTTTTCCGATGATTTGGAGGAGTGCGTTCCTTATTCAAAGACCGACGGCCCTAGGGGCTTCCCGTCAATTACGGTGAAACTCAAGAAGGGGCATTATGACGGAGGACCGAGAGACTATAAGCCTAGGCATATTCCGCACAGGGGTGATGCTGAGTCCATTGCTTTGGAGTTATGTATGCGCTTTGAGGAGGAGCAGGGGTGGGAGCCTGATGACCGCCACAAGCAGCAGAGCATTGGTTATGATATTTATTCTTCATCTAACGAAGATGGTGAGCGGTTTATCGAGGTTAAGCACTTTAGGGGAAACCCAGGTACTTGGGAGCTTACGCCGCATCAGTGGAAGAAGGCTGAAGAAGAAGGTAAGAAGTATTATGTGTATGTGGTAAGCGGCCTTAAGCTTGATTATACGCCCACGATACATATAATCCGCAATCCTGTGAAGTATCTGACCCCTGATCCTCCTCTTCAAAAGAAGTTCTCTGATTGGAGCAACGCGGTTATTAACGTTGCCAAGTGCCAAAAGGTCTGACCGGCATCCTCTTACCTTGCTTTTTGTCTGAATTTTTGGTTTTGCTGCTAAATTCGTTAGTATACTGGGGGCGTTGTGCCTTCTCTGTCCTGTTGTTTTGCTTTTCTTTGTTGCAACTTGAAGGCAGACGAACACAGACGGGATGCTCTTGAAATGTTGACATGTCCGACCAGACCATCCCAACCGTTGGGCTCTTAAGGCCGAGGCGATTTTTGATGGTAGCCACCGGTAAATCAGATGCACGATACATGATACACGATTAAGCTAATGGCTGATTGCTAAGGGCTAAACACTAAAAAATCCCTTGACAACTTATTGAAATAGCAGGAAAATTGAGTACATTATTAAGCACATGGTGCAACTTCAACAGGACGAAATCCCGCGTTCATCTGAACGGCGGGATGGAAAGAAAATGGGAAACCAGTTCGGAGTCGGGGTACCCGCTTGCGGGTCGCTGGAGTTCGGAGCAGAGGATTGGCGAGCGAGGAAGCAACACTTTAAAGGCATCATGGCAGGGGAAAGTTATTTGCTTATTTAGGAACGTCCCTATTGACTCATGTAAATGGCTGATCTTTATGGTTTCCTTCCTCTTCCCTATATTATTTGACTTTATTGTAATATGAAAATTACTTTTTTTGACACGTTAAAAACATTGAAAGCAAAAGACTTTTTAGCAATTTCTGGAATTATTATAGGTTTCTTTTTGTATATACAAGGATTTATTATAGTAAATGTTTCTCTACGTGATTTAGGAATTCAATACCATCCATTATTAAGGACAAAGTATTTATCAGCAGGGTTTTTGCTCATCGTAATTCTCGCGGTATACTTTTTTTTCGTCTGGAGAAGCATATATTATGCAGAAGAACTTGTAGATAACTTCGCTGCTAAATTATCGCACGATAAAAAATCAATATTTTGGGGCATCTTCTCAATGTTCCTTATATATTCAGATAATGCATTTGGAATTGTAATATCAACAGTCTTTATAAGCCAATTCCTATTCCATATAAAACAACTTAATGTTTTTTGGGGATTTCTATGTTTTTTCTTTCTTGTTGATTACCCAATTAATAAACTGAAGATGCATGAAAAATATCCTAGATTTTTTTTACCGTTAAGCTGCCTGTTCTATGTATCTTCGGTAATTATTTTTTTCTATTTTGTAAAAGCAAAAGAAGCAATCAATTTATTTTGGATGTTTGTATGTATAACTTTTTTTATTAACCTTCTTTTAGATCTACGAAAAAAGTTTGTGTCAAAATCTTACATTACGAGAATCAATATGTTTGACATAGTCTGGATTGGAATTATTTATATTGTTTTATCCATTACTTTCGGAAAACTATTTTACACTAAAATCGATAGTACATATGGAGGGGGCAAACCAATAGAAGTCTCTATTTTTGTTAAAAAAGAAGAAGTTCAACAACTAAAGCAGCTTCCAATAAAATTTGATGATAATAAATCAGAAAAGGTCCTTTTAATATTGCAAACAGAAAGTGATATTTATATTAAGAGTAAAACACCAAACGAAAAAAGCGATTCAGTAATTCAACTAAATAAAAATATAGTTAGTAGTATTATTTATTGAAAATAAACAATGGGGTTAGGCCTTGCTTTATAACATTTTAATCTCAGGTCCAGGTAAGTTTCGATGCACAACGATGAACAAGATTAACAAACAACATTTAAGATTCCCTGGCCGAGGCGATTTTTGATAGATTGCGCGAAGCGCAAGGATTGAGGCGCGCAGGCGTACATGAACGTACGTCGAAGCGTCGCGACCCACAGCGCGACAAAGCAAGGTGCAAAAAGCGCTTCGGCCCCATTGTGAAAAGATTAAAAAAGCCCAAGGAAAACTCCTTGGGCTTTTTTAATCTTAAACCCGGCAACGACCTACTTTCCCACACAGTCGCCCGTGCAGTATCATCGGCGTGGTAGGGCTTAACTTCCGTGTTCGGGATGGGAACGGGTGTTTCCCCTACGCTATGGTCACCGGGAAACTTTATCTCTTGTTCAACGTTCTATGTTCGATGTTGGATATTTTAAACCTTGAACTTTGAACCTTGAACCAATTTTTTAAGACAGCTATATATGTTGTAATGATTTATGGTCAAGCCTCTCGACCTATTAGTACTGGTAGGCTCAACACATTGCTGTGCTTACACCATCAGCCTATCAACCACGTAGTCTACGTGGGGTCTTAGCCCGGTATTGCTACCAGACGGGATAACTAATCTTGAGGCGGGCTTCCCACTTAGATGCTTTCAGTGGTTATCCCTTCCGGACATAGCTACCCAGCTTATGCCACTGGCGTGACAACTGGTACACTAGAGGTCCGTCCATCCTGGTCCTCTCGTACTAAGGACAGCTCCTCTCAATTATCCTACGCCCACGGCAGATAGGGACCGAACTGTCTCACGACGTTCTAAACCCAGCTCACGTACCGCTTTAATTGGCGAACAGCCAAACCCTTGGGACCTTCTTCAGCCCCAGGATGCGATGAGCCGACATCGAGGTGCCAAACCTCCCCGTCGATGTGAACTCTTGGGGGAGATAAGCCTGTTATCCCCGGCGTACCTTTTATCCGTTGAGCGATGGCCCTTCCATGCGGAACCACCGGATCACTAAGACCAACTTTCGTTCCTGCTCGACTTGTAGGTCTCACAGTCAAGCCGGCTTGTGCCTTTGCACTCATCGGCTGGTTTCCAATCAGCCTGAGCCGACCTTCGTGCGCCTCCGTTACATTTTGGGAGGCGACCGCCCCAGTCAAACTACCCACCAGACAGTGTCCTCAACCCGGATAACGGGTCTGAGTTAGAACCTCAAAACAATAAGGGTGGTATTTCAACATTGGCTCCATCCCAGCTAGCGCCGGAACTTCAAAGCCTCCCACCTATCCTACACATATTACCCCGAAGTTCACTGTCAAGTTGTAGTAAAGGTGCACGGGGTCTTTCCGTCTTGCCGCGGGGTGAGGGTATCTTCACCCCCATTACAATTTCGCTGAGTCCCTGGTTGAGACAGCGGGGCAATCGTTACGCCATTCATGCAGGTCGGAACTTACCCGACAAGGAATTTCGCTACCTTAGGACCGTTATAGTTACGGCCGCCGTTTACTGGGGCTTCAGTTCAACGCTTCTCCCAATTACTTAGAATGACATCTCCCTTTAACCTTCCAGCACCGGGCAGGCGTCAGACCCTATACTTTCTCTTACGAGTTTGCAGAGTCCTGTGTTTTTAGTAAACAGTCGCCACCCCCTCTTCACTGCGATTCCGGGTTGCTTCAAAAGCAAGTTTTTACACAAACCAGAACGCACCTTCTCCCGAAGTTACGGTGCAATTTTGCCGAGTTCCTTAACCAGGGTTATCTCAAGCGCCTTAGGATTCTCTCCTCGCCCACCTGTGTCGGTTTGCGGTACGGTCACCAGATAAACTCGCTACGAGGCTTTTCTTGGAAGCGTGGGATCAGCCAGTTTATTCCCTTATTAAGGGATCCTCATCACGTCTCGGAGTTATGAGTCCACGGATTTGCCTATGAACTCCCCCTACCCGCTTGAACCTGCTATTCCGTCAGCAGGATGGCCTACCCTTCTCCGTCCCCCCTTCGCTCAAACGCTCACCTGGTGGTACAGAAATATTAATCTGTTTCCCATCAACTACGCCTTTCGGCCTTGCCTTAGGGACCGACTAACCCTGAGAGGATTACCCTTGCTCAGGAAACCTTGGGCTTACGGCGATGCCGTTTTTCACGGCATTTATCGCTACTCATGTCAGCATACTCTCTTCTGCGTC
>JAPLKF010000254.1 GCA_026388215.1 Pseudomonadota bacterium
CCTTTTATTGTCTTATAAGGATAGATATTTATCACTACAGTATATATATTATCTGAAAATGAATGTATTGTCAAGCTTTTTGTGATTGTTTTTATTCTTTTATTGATAATTATTTTTTTAAGGTGATATATTTGTATCACACAGTTATGTGAGGGGGTGTTCTTGATGCTTATTATCAACCTGAAGGGGCTCATAGAGAAAAAAAGTGCTATCGAGAGGAGGAAGATCACCTACAAGGTGATCGAGCAGGAGACAGGGATAAAGGCACTGACCTTGTCACGGATTGTCACAAACCATAACTACAACATATCAAGGAAGGATATCGAGAAGCTGCTTATCTATTTTAACTGCCAGCCGAATGAGCTGATGACGTTGATTCCTGACTAAATACAGAAAAGGGATTGATCGGTGTTGTTAACACCTACCTATACGTAATAACTTCACCTACAAATAAACGATTTCAAATAAATGAATTACCGAGAATTACCAAATGTAATAGAGGATAACACACCCTGTATGACCAGCGCGGGGCAACCACGCTGGAATGAAATTAACCCTTATGAACCAAACAATATCTCATCAGTAATGGCAGGTATGAGGCATCTATCCTCGAAATCATCTCCCCAAAAATCTTATTTTCATTGTATCTCTTCCCAGTCTTTTCCTGTCATCAGCTTCCAGGCATTTTTAAATGCAATCCTTTCAGCAACATCCTTCCGTAGGGTTTTAAAGACAATGCTACGAAATGTATTCATCACCCTGTCGTACTCATTAAAGCGACCGGTGTTTGCATCCGACCCTATAACAAACCTGTCAGGGAATGCTTCGAAAAGGTTTTTCCATTCCGGCTCAAGTATGCCCCCTGACCTTGAAGGATCATACATAATGGCATCCAAATACCCTGTCATGTGATACTTGCCACCCGGCTTTGACTGGACAAGGTCAAAATAAAGATTCGGGTATTTCTTTAAAAGCTCACGGATTGTTTCAGTACTGGTGAACCTTTTCCATGTCTTCGGATTCCGGTTGCGGCCTACATGACACCAGATGAGTTTTGCCTTCGGGTACCTGGTAAGCATCCTCTCCAGCTCCGGAAGAAGTGCGTCCTCTGCCTCGTGATGGAGAAGAAAAGGAATACCGGTCTGACTTGAAAGCCTGAACACTACATCGAAAGCTCCAGAATCAACAGGCATGTGGATATCCCTGCTATTCGTGCTCGATTGGTAATGCCTTGCCTCAAATTCACCCATAGCGAAATATTTTCCTGAAAGGACGTCCTTTTCGAGCGTTTCGAGAAAATCTCTATTGCTGCTGTGCCAGAGTTTGCCATCGCCATGCACTGTTGTTGGCACAAACCTGTCGGGATAAAGTTCGTTAAGTCTTATAGAATCTCCACTGCCAAGGCGCTCGTTTGGTCCAACCCATATTAACGCAACACCGTTTTTGTCCATAACGGCTACAAGCCTCTCATTTTCAATCTTGCCTCCATGGTGATATTCCACATCGATAACAGGCAGTACACCCTGTTTAAGCATGCCCTGGATCCTTCCCCTGAATGCATTTATCTGTTCGTCTCTTTCGAGTCCGAAGACAACTGCTTGCACAAGGAAAACCAGAACTAAGGCAAATAATATCGTTTTTTTCATTCTCTTAAGTTCCAATCTGCACACTATAAACTTCTATCAAGAGATTGCCACGATCCGCCGTAGAAAAGGAACACAGGAGACGCCCTTCAGTTATTCAAGAACTCCTCTGCCATCCCCCTCTTTTCTCCTCTTTATGTAACTCTCTTATTCTATTTTGATATTCTACTTAATAAATGTCAATAAGATTTAAAGGGTACACTATTGCCAGTGGAAAGATGGTATAAACTGCTTGTTTGTTAAAAACTATCTTACAGGGTGTAACGTATAAATATTTATCCACACTAATACAAAAGCAACCTCCGATAACCCGATACCAGGTGGTCAAAAATGTATATGTTTCTACCGGTAATCAATAACGCTAATCACACCGGTACCAGCCAGAAGGGCTTTTGCTACGATAGCATCAGTGA
Source organism: Pseudomonadota bacterium (assembly GCA_026388215.1). Classification (NCBI taxonomy): domain Bacteria; kingdom Pseudomonadati; phylum Pseudomonadota; species Pseudomonadota bacterium. Next base: position 2,057 of record JAPLKF010000254.1, read on the forward strand.
ATATTGCATGTGGTAAGTTTATTTGTAAAGCTCTATTTTCAATAAAGGCTTTTCATTTAAATATTCCAATGAGGCAACATAGGTCATACTACCTAACATTTGGTAGTAATGACTCTAACCCTTCATCGCTATTAATAAAAACAGTTTTTAGCTGAATCAAGAAGGATGGCCTTAAAGCCTTAGGAGAGCTTTAAATGCATGATAAAATTGCTACTTTGCACCTACAAATGAATGATTTAAAATAAATGAATTATCGAGAATTACCAAATGAAACAGCGGATAACGTTAAAGGCCAAAAGAAGTGTGAAGCACTTCAATGAGGCCTCTTGCTTTTGGCCGGGTGTTATCTGCCGGTTTGGAAATCATAGTTATTGAACATTGAAGGACGTTGAGGCGAATGATCTCGTGGGGGACAATACAGGGCCTCTCACCTGAATCATGCAACCTGGATAAAGGATGATGGG
>JAPLKF010000255.1 GCA_026388215.1 Pseudomonadota bacterium
TTTCTTTTAGGAGAAGGGAGACTCGTAAATCTTGCGTGTGCTGAAGGCCATCCTTCTGATGTAATGGATATGAGTTTTGCCAACCAGGCACTCTGTTCAGAATATATGTGGAAAAACGGGAAGCAGCTAAAAAAGAAGGTCTACAGTGTGCCAGCCGAGATAGATAAGAATGTTGCATATCTCAAATTACAGTCAGCAGGTATAACAATAGACGAGCTGACAGAAGAGCAGAAAAGGTATCTTGCCTCCTGGGAGATGGGTACGTGATCAAGCTCCTTGTTGTTGGAACTGTCGCATACGATTCAATCGAAACCCCCTTTGGAAAAGCAGACAATGTTTTAGGGGGTTCTGCACTGCATTTTACCAATGCGGCGAGCTTTTTCACCGATGTTGGTATGGTCGCAACAGTGGGAAAGGATTTTGATTTAAACAAGATAGGCTTCTTAAGGGATCGCAATGTAGATATGAGCGGCATAAAGGTTGATGAAGGGAAGACCTTCCGGTGGGAAGGGAAATACGGCTACGACCTCAACCAGGCAATCACGCTCAAGACCGAACTTAATGTTATTGAGACATTTAAACCACGCATCCCACCTGATTTCAGCGAGGCTGCTTTTGTTTTCCTTGCAAATATTGACCCTGAGCTGCAATCCTATGTGATTGACCAGATAAAAAACCCGAATACGGTAGTTGCACTCGATACGATGAATTTCTGGATAGAAAATAAGTTCAACGCACTGATCGATGTTATAAAAAGGGTTGACATGCTTGTCATCAATGAGGCGGAGCTGAGGGAAATTTCAAAGGAACATAACCTTGTAAAAGGTGCAAAGAAAATAATGGAGCAAGGACCTTCTTGCATTGTTGCAAAAAGGGGCGAATACGGTGTTCTTATGCTGAGCAGGGAAGAGATATTCCTTGCTCCAGCCTATCCTCTTGAAGATGTCTTTGACCCGACCGGGGCAGGTGATACATTTGCAGGCGGGCTCATGGGGTATCTCGCAAATGTGGGTGATATTTCATCGGAGACAATAAAACAGGCAATCGTCATGGGTTCAGTCATGGCATCATTCAATGTGGAGGATTTCAGTATCAACAGGCTAAAAGGGCTTGAATACAATGAAATCCGAGAGCGCTACACTGCCTTTAAAAGATGCCTGCAGTTCGGGGATATAAAATTCGAGTAAGGTAGCTATCAGCTATTAGCTTTCAGCAATCAACCACTTCGTCTATTCTGTCTTTTTTGTCATAACCAGATAAACGAGATACAATGCCTTATATTCGCATTATTTTCAGTTTAGCAAAAAGCTTCCACTGGGGATAAATATGAAAATGAAAATAGTTTATGGCTTATTTTCATTGACAATGAGGAAAGTTGTGATAAACTTGGTATGTAGAAAAAGGGTATGAAAGTTATTTCGGAGATAACCTATGACACCTAATAATACATCAAAGACTTTAGGCCCAATCGAGACCAATATGGTGGCTCGTCTAACATACGAGAAGAAGACGATTGTTACTGTAAAGGAGCTTGATCGGTTGTTTAATCTTTCTCCTGAGGATAGAAAACAGGTCGTTTTCCGGCTTAAAAAGAAGAAGATATTCACTCCTATTAAGCGCGGAGCATACGCCTTTTCTCCGCTCGAAGCCGGGCCAGAAGGAACAGGGGTTGACGAGCTACTTATCCCACCGCTTTTCTTTCCTAAAAAGAACTACTATATCGGGTATTCAACCATGTTCAATTATTTCGGTCTGACCGAGCAACTCTTTCAGACTGTGTACGTCCTCAATACATCCATGAGAATGGAGAGGATTATTTGCGGTATATCATATAGGTTTATAAGAATTCCAAAAAACCGCATGTACGGCCTTGAAACGACAAAAGTGAAAGATGTAGACATAAACATCAGCTCCAAAGAGAGAACCCTCATCGATCTCCTTTACTTTAATAAACCGGTTGGTGGTATTGGTAGTGCTGTGGGAATATTCTCGCAGGTTATTAAAGAGCAAAAATGCGATATTAAAAAGCTGGTAGGATATGCCGCTCGTTTCCCGAATATAACAACTCGCAAACGCATAGGCATTATTCTTGAGAGGTTAGGGATTCCCGATGCTACGTTAAGACCGCTTGTCAAAAGCGTAAAGGGAACAGCAATTTCTTCTCTCAATGGGACACGCAAAGGAAAACTCATTAAAAAGTGGAAGGCTATAGTCAATGATTCACAACAATAAAGAAGAATTTATAAAAACTTTGGAGAGGGCATCGAAAAAGAAAGAATTTTTGTTGCCTCTCTTGGAAAAAGACTATTACTTAACGCTCATTCTCTCCCGGGTGCATGAGCTTTCGGACGACCTTATTTTCAAAGGCGGAACGTGCCTGAATAAGATTTATTACGCATATTATCGTTTGAGCGAGGACCTTGATTTTAGTATGAAGCTTCCCCGGTATGAGGCAACACGAGGGGAAAGGCGCAAATGCATTCAGCCGATAAAGGATGGGATCAAGAAATTCGTGGAGCAGTTTGGTATGAGGGTCGATGACTCGGGCAATCCCGGCCGGAATGAATCTAAGCAGTATGTGTATTATTTTATTTATCAATCGGTTTTGCGGTCGATCGAGGCAAAGATTAAGTTTGAAATCGGACTTAGGTTCAATCCGATCTCTTCAATCGAAAAACGTCAAGTTCAACATAATTTCTTGCATCCATTTACAGGAGAGCCGCTTTTCGACGGAGGCAAGGTTGCTTGTTTATCCCTCAACGAATTAGTATCTGAGAAATTGCGCGCCGCGGCCACCAGGGAAACCATTGCGCCCCGCGACTTTTATGATATCGATTTTGTTCTCAGAAATAGTTTTAACATCATGGAACCGGAAGTCTTAAGGCTGTTTCAGAAAAAACTTGAGGAAGATGGCGTAGATACCGACCTTGCCAGATATAGCGTCAATCTTGGCAGGGACGATAAAGAGATTAAGGATATGAGGAAGCGCATTAAAGAGGAACTTTTTGAAGTCCTGACTCCCGGGGAGCGCAAAAACTTCGATCTCGATACTGCACTCGGGAGAATAAATAATGCATTACGGGGATTAAGGTGAGTATGTATAAAATCGGGGTGGACTGCAAATGTTGAATGAAAATTGAAGCGGGGAGTCGGTTTAACGTGTTGATGGAGAGGTTTTGTAGATAAGGATGGACAGAAGCATAAAAAAGTCGATAGCGGTTAATGAGCTTTACTATATTTTTCAGCTTAGTAATCTCCAAAATGATAAGCGATCTAATGTGGTCCTCGAACTGTTTGAGAATCCTCGGGCTGACACAACCTATCTTTTAAAAGAAGGCATCCGAACATTAAAAGATCTTGAAGAAAAGACACGTAGTATTATTGAGGAAAAAGATTGTATCTTTATTATCAATACGTTACACTTTTAGAGGGATTAAGTTGGTAGTCAAAAAGAGGTGGGGGAGAATTTATGGAACAGTCAAATCCAAAATGGACGCATCCTGGTGGAAAACTCATAGAACTGGGCCCGGCTGCCTTGACTGACGAAGAACTTCTTGCAGCTTTAATCGGGGCGGGATATAAGGGAAGGACTGCGCAGGATATTGCAAAGGAATTGCTCGATAAATACTATTCAATAGCCGGCCTCATGGGGAAGAAACTAACAGACCTTGCAAAAATAAAAGGATTAAAGGACGTAAAGGTTGTAAGGATAGCCGCAGCCTTTGAAATAGCAAGAAGGGTGGTTAAGGCACTTGAAAAAGAGTAGATTGAAAAAACAGGACAGAGAGGTTTCAGTTGTTACCATTAAAAAACCGGAAATCAACCACCTGAACCGCCAGATTCCTCCCAGAGCCCACACCCCCATGTATCTCTGGCATAAGTACTGGTCAAGAAAAACATGGAATGTTGTGGCGGAATTTATAAAAACGTATTGTCCTGAAGAAGGCATTGTTTTCGACCCATTTGCAGGCAGCGGTATCACGGCGATGGAGGCTCTAAAAAGCGGGAGGAGGGCAATCATTTGCGACCTCAACCCTATTGCTACGGAGATCATTCGTCTCACTATTAAACCCGTTAATCCAAAACATCTTCTTGAGGCATTTGAGCGAGTAAAAGATAAGATCAAAAAGAAAATTGAAAACCTTTATCTGACACAATGCAGGAAATGCGGTAGAGAGCTCGTTTTTGATTGTACGATCTGGAAAAATGATGAATGTGTAGAAATACGGTATCAGTCCTGCCCCAATTGCGGAGATAGGCAGGAAAAAGACTGTGAGCTTACCGGATATGATAAAGACCTCCTGAAGGCAGTTGAAGAAAAGAAAATCAAGGAGTGGTATCCGAAAAATAGGCTTTACTATCCGGATGGGAGACCCTTCAAAGAAAAGCAACAATATGAATCAATAGACGAGCTTTTCACGAAGCGCAATCTTCAAGCCCTTGCATGGTTGATGGTAGCAATAGAGGAAGAAACGGACAAAGACCTGAGAGATTTTCTTAAGATTGGTTTTTCGTCTATAAGTCATCTGTGTAGCCGTTTATTGGCTGAAGGAAGACCAGGTTATCGTCCTTTTAGCGGTGTAGGTTGGAACCAGCAAAGCTATTGGTTTACACCACAATATATTGAATCAAATGTTTGGGATAAATTTGAAAGTGCGATCACGGGTCATCAGGGACTTATGAAGGCCAAAGCTGAATCGAATGAATTTTTCAAAGAATGTAAAATCGGATCATCCATGGAGCAGATTATGTCAGGCAAGGCTGATGTATTTATCTACACTGGTTCGTGCCTTGATTTGATGGATGACATGCCGGAAGACTCTGTAGATTATATATTTACGGACCCGCCTTATGATGCTTCGGTGCAATTCGGGGAATTATCCTATATGTGGGTTTCGTGGTTGAAGATGGACAGGGGATTCTTAGATAGCATTGTATCAAACGAAATTGTTAGAAATGAACGCCAGCAGAAGGATTTTTCTGTGTACCATTCTCTCCTCTCATCAAGCTTTCAAAAGATGTTTAAGGTTGTAAAGCCGGATCATTACCTTACCCTGACCTTTCATAACCCCACGTTTAAGGTTCGTAACGCCACCATCAGAGCCGGTGTCTTTGCCGGTTTTGAGTTTCAAAAAATACACCATCAGGAGCTTGCAAGGCCATCTGCAAAATCGCTTCTTCAACCCTTTGGTTCTGCACAGGGAGATTTTTACCTGAGATTTCATAAACCCC
>JAPLKF010000256.1 GCA_026388215.1 Pseudomonadota bacterium
TTCAAATCCCTTTCTTGCCTTTTTTCTCTGTTTCGTGTTTACTTTCATTGTGGCTCCTTTCTGTATAAAGATTTTGGGTTCCGTGGATTATGCCACGGAGGGAGCCACATATCAAGTTTCAACTAAAAATGGTATAACATCGCTGAATAGGAACAAATAGAAATAGTCTCAACCAGCGCGTGCAGCCAATCGCCGATAAATCCGGCTCTGGCTGACCTCCGTGTTAAGGAGACATTGCGATGGTCAATATGATTTCAATCTTTTTAGGGATAGTTTTTGGAAGCATTAGCTATCTGGTAATTAATTTTTGGATGGCTCCACTACTGGAATACTTGAAAGTCAAATATCACATTGCTTCTGACATAGTGTTTAACGCCGATATTTTTGATTCATCTAATACAAGTCCAGAATATTTAGAAAGAAAAAAACGGGGACAGGAAAAAATTCGCAAACATGCAGCAGAGATTTTGGCGCGCTATTATACTTTGCCGAGGTGGTACAGAAAATATCTAAAGATAGTTAATGAATCCCCCGTGGAAGCATCTAAGCGTCTAATTGGTTTATCTAACTCTGACAATTATAAGAACGGCGTACCATTGGCGCGTCAAGTAAGAGAGTTGCTGCGGATGCCGTCAGATGAGTAAATTTATTCTCCTAAAAAGGCGCTCAAGATCGTCTGCTTCGCAGGTTGCTTAATCGTTACCACTTTCAATCGCAAATCCTCAACTTTTGCTATCGTCCGATATCAACATTCGTAGGTGAAGTACGACCATTTTAACCCAATGACTATCACCCAACGACCATTCATCAAACACCACCACTGTTTCTCTCTCTGGTCAAATCGTTGCTACGCTGAAACATATTCTCTAACAGCTCGACCTGCTGTCTGCTAAAGTTCGCATCATTGAAGAGATGCTCGTATATATCGAGGGTAATATCGGAATAATGAGCGGATGCTGTTTTACGGTAAGGAGCTTGTATGAGTCTCATATGTAGCCGATTTATACAATCACTTGTCATTAAGTATACTTTAGATTATACTAATCATGGTTATACTAACCGTAAAAGGGGGCTGTATGAAATTTGTAAATCGCACATCAGAGCTATCAGTACTCGAGAAGATATATAACATTGGCCGTTTCCAGTTTATTCCCATCTATGGAAGACGCCGAATCGGTAAAACAAGACTTATCCAGGAGTTCATCAAAGGCAAAGATGCCATATATTTCCTTGCCGACAGCGTATCGGAGTCGGAGCAACTGAAAAATCTCGGTCGAGCCATTGGAGAACATTTTAATGACACCATCTTGAGGGATTCAGGATTCAAGGATTGGTATCAGTTTTTTTCCTATCTAAAAGAAAAATGCACGGAAAGGCTGGTACTGATAATCGATGAATTCCCGTACCTCGTGAATGCAAACCAGGCAATCTCATCTATCTTCCAGAAGGGTATCGATGAATACCTCAAAAAAACCAATGTTTTTCTAATCCTGATGGGGTCAAGTATCGGGATGATGGAAAAAGAGGTACTGTTTTACAAGGCCCCCCTCTACGGAAGGAGGACAGCCTCCTTGGAGGTAGTAGAGATGGAGTTTAATGCATTAAAGGATTTTTTTCCTCAAAAGGACTTTGATGATCTCGTGAAGGTATACGCAGTTTTTGGGGCGGTACCGGCATACCTGGAAAAGGTCAATCCGAAACAGGATATTTTCACGAACATAAGCAAACTGGTGCTGGACCGGAGCAGTTTCTTTTATAATGAAGTAGAGTTCATTTTACGAGAAGAGTTAAGGGAGCCTCGCAATTACTTTGTCATCCTGAAAGCAATTGCTCAGGGTAAAAGAAAACTCTCTGAAATCATAAACGAAACAGGCTTTGAGAAGAGCCTTGTGTCAAAGTATATCGACACATTGCGGGGGTTGAAGCTTGTTGAAAAAGATATACCGATTACCGAGAAGTACCCGGAGAAAAGCAAACAGGGAATATACCACCTCCACGACAAATTCTTTACCTTCTGGTTCAAATATATATTCACAAACAGGGGCAGGATAGAGATCGGTAATACCGATTATGTAATCGCACTGATGAAAAACAGCTTTGAGCACCATGTTTCAACTGTTTATGAAGATGTCTGCAAGGCATTATGCAGAAAGCTGATGTCAGATGGACTCATTCGTTACACCACCATCGGGAAGTGGTGGTCGAAAAGCGAGGAGATTGATATCGTTGCCTTAGACGAAGATGCGAAAACAGCCTATTTCGTTGAATGCAAATGGAGTAATAAAAAGATTGGCACTGATATCTATGAGAATCTCTTGAGAAAAGCAAGATTGGTGGATTGGTTCAATGATGCTCGAAAGGAGAAATACCTCCTCTTCAGCAAGAGCGGGTTCACAAAAGACATGATAGATATAGCGAAAAAAGAAAACGTTGTATTATTGGTCAACGAAAAAGGGTAACACGTTGCGTCTTTCAGGAAGAAAGAATGCAAAACCAGCGTTATTAAGTGCACCTACAAATGTTGATGGTTGAAAATTCTCAGAGAGGAATGATTACCAATAGAAAGAGAGGAACACCAAAGCTCGGGGGCGCGTCCCCTGCAGCGCCGGGTTAGACGTCAGCCTTACGGTCCATTGCCTCAAGAAAAGCTATGGCTCT
>JAPLKF010000257.1 GCA_026388215.1 Pseudomonadota bacterium
TGTTTCTCAATGACTTCTTTCATCTTTTTTGATACACTTTTCTTCATGGGTATAGTTCTCCTTTCTCCCGTTTAGGGGATTGTTTAATCCATTGAGAATTATACCCTTTATTGAATTTACAGAAAACATGTTACACTATCTCTTACTGTGGATGCAGTACTAAACATTTCTGAGGCAACCAGTCAGGATGTTCAGTAATTTTATCATTAAGATGCCAAGTGTTTCCATGTACATCTGGCGTGCAGTGAGTTTTTCAGGCCACTTAACAAGAAAGATGTTGTTCACAATGAGACAATAAAACCACCATTTTTTCTTTATGTGGGTTCTAGGACATATTACAAGAATTTCCACAGTCTGATCACCGCATACAGCCAATGGAAAGAACGGAGATAAGTAAGACTCCTTGTGGTCGGGCCACCATGGACGCTTCAGGAACGTGAAACCTTATCGAGCTCGGAATTGAGGATCACGTGGATCTGTTAACGGATGTACAAGATGAATACCTTTGTTGGAAGCTATGGCGGGTGAATGCACGGTAATTGCTTCAAGGATTGATACGTCGGTTGAGGTTGCGGGTGAATGTCCGATCTATTTTTAGTTGGATTAGGAAGATTTCAAGATAGAAGCCTTAGATACTGCCCTGAATGAAGGTCGTGATGGTCCCCGAATTCTTGGTGGCCTGGAGCAGGTCAAAAAGTTTTCCTAGGAAAAAACTGCCCAGGGGACGTTGGATGTATATCGAGCGTTGTTCTATATAATATCTGCTGAAAAAACGAGCAAACTCTATGAAGAAAGCCTTGATAACCGACATTACCGGACCGGATGGGATCTATCTGTCAAGATTCCGCCTGGATAAAGGATATGTTTTATAGTCTGGTGATAGTGTATCACTTATTCATTCTGGAGGAGGATGTGAGTCAAGATAATGCGCATCGTATATGATCATCAAGTATTCTCATGGCAAGAATATGGCGGCATATCTCGCTATTATTATGAATTGGCGTGTAGAATTGCTAATCATGAAGAATGTGCTGTTAGTATTCATGCTCCACTTTACGTTAATCGTTATATAAAAAGTAATGATAAGCTTAAGGTAATTGGCATTCGCGTACCTACTATTCCCAGAACCGGGAAGGCGCTAACTCTGTTTAATGCTCTGCTTGGTGGGATACTGACGCGAAAATGCTTGCCAGATATTATCCATGAAACCTATTATGCCAGATATGGGACTGCCCCTGCGAAGGTGAAGAAGGTCATAACGGTATATGATATGATTCATGAAAGATTCAGAGACTTTCTTCCATCTCAAGATAAAACGTCTCAAAACAAAGCACAAGCAGTTAAAAGGGCAAATCATATCATTTGTATTTCGGAGAACACAAAAAATGACCTAATCAATCTTTTCAATGTGAGTCCACAAAAAATATCAGTTATTTATCTTGGTCATACACTAAGAAACGAATCATCGCAACGTACATTAAATATCGGCAATAAACCTTACATTCTCTATGTTGGGCAACGTGGCTTCTACAAAAATTTCAGCCGCTTGTTACAGGCATATTCTTATTCGCCACGATTACAAAGAACTTTTAAATTGGTATGTTTTGGTATGACTCGTTTCTCCAATGATGAAATCAATCAAATCAAACAGTTGAATCTTAAGACAGAAGATGTAGTCTGTCTGGGTGGTGATGATGATATTTTAAGCACGCTTTATTCAAATGCCGCAGCTTTCGTTTTCCCGTCGCTGTATGAAGGATTCGGCATCTCACTTTTGGAAGCCATGTCTTTTAAGTGTCCTGTGGTTTGCAGCAATAAAAGCTCATTACCCGAAGTAGCAGGGGATGCTGCTGAATATTTTGATCCATATGATATTGAAGAAATTATGCACTCTATTGAATCTGTTGTATTTTCTACTGAAAAAAGAAATGATTTGATTGAAAAAGGATTAAAGAGAATAAATTTATTCTCATGGGAAAAGTGTGCCGAACAAACATTGAAAGTCTATTTATCATTATTATGAGGAAGAAATGAAGAAAGCACTCATTTGTGGTATTTCTGGCCAGGACGGTGCATATCTTGCCAGCCTACTACTCGACAAGAAATACGAGGTCTATGGGACATCTCGAGATGCACAGACCTCTCCTTTCAGTAATCTTTCAAAACTTAGAATTCGTAGTCATATTAACCTTTTGTCAATGGCTGCTAACGATTTTAGAAGTGTTCTTCAAATATTAAATAATGTCCAACCGGATGAGGTCTATAATCTTGCAGGACAAAGTTCAGTAGGATTGTCCTTTGACCAACCCCTTGAAACAATGGAAAGTATAGCCATTGGAACACTTAATCTTCTTGAAGCAATTCGTTTTACCAAAAAGCAAATCAAGTTTTATAATGCATGCTCCAGCGAATGTTTCGGAGATACCGGAGAGCTGGCAGCAGATGAAAGCACGCCATTTCATCCCAGAAGTCCTTATGCTATAGCAAAATCTGCTGCTTTCTGGGAGGTTGTTAATTATTGTGAAGCTTATGATCTTTTTGCATGTTCTGGCATTCTTTTTAATCACGAATCACCATTTAGGCCAGAGCGTTTTGTTACTAAGAAGATTATCGCGGCGGCATGCCGTATCGCTGGCGGAAGCAAAGAAAAGCTACGGCTGGGTAATCTATCCATATGTCGTGATTGGGGATGGGCTCCAGAATATGTCGAAGCTATGTGGATGATGCTGCAGCAACGGCAACCGGATACTTATGTTATTGCCACAGGAGAAAGTTATACACTTGAAGAGTTTGTTGCAGCCGCATTTAACTATTTAGGTCTTGATTGGCGAGAACACATTATTATTGATACTAACTTGTTTCGACCAGCAGATATTGCCATCGGGTGTGCTAATCCACGAAAGGCAGCAGAAGCACTTGGTTGGAGGGCAAAGTATAGAATGAACGATGTTGTAAAAATGATGATAGATGAAAATGCGTGAAGCAGTCAAAACCTTGAATAATAGATGTGTGATATTTGCCAAAGGCTCAGGATTTCCATACGCAATTGGCGCCGGAAGGGAGAAAACGCTGTTGATGGGGAAACTCCTCGCCACATACGGGTTTGATGTCTATGTTCTGTCCGGTGTCTTTTATTCATCTGACGAAATGCCAGAGATAAAGACGTCTGGGGAATATGATACTCTTCGGTTTTACATTCCTTCGTCTTTTCTAAAGCCGAATTCGCTCATCAAAAAAATCCAGTCTTACCTCACAACAATGTTCAATAGTGTAAAGTTCATTGTTGGTTTGACTAAACAGTATGATGAAGTCTATTTGATATACGAATATAATCAGGCATTTATGTTGTTGCTGTATAAAATAACGTCCCTGATATATGGAATACCGTTTATACTGAATATTGAGGAATGGTATTTAGCGTATAATCTGAAAGCCATGGGGCAGGTAATAAACAGCTATAGCTGCTGTAGCGTTGCGCCAAGAATTAGCCACGGTTGTATATGCGTAAGTGAGTTCCTGTGTAACAAGGTTAGAGGAGTGAATAGAGAGGCGAAAATATTCAAGTTACCAGCGATCGCCGATTTTTCCAGAATTGCGAGTATTCCTGTGTCAAATAGAGATGTGGCCAATAATCGTACCACCTTTGTTTACTGCGCTGGGGTTGGGTATAGAGAGGTAATCGATCTAATCCTTGACGCGTTTGTCCAACTTATTGATCAAGACGAGCACAAATGCACATTGGTACTCATACTACATGGGGACAAAAACGAGATTCAAAAACTAGAACGTAACTATTATGCCTATCGGCATAGCATCAGCTTTTTGAGCGATTTGCCATATCCTGAATTAATCCAATGGTACAAGAGTGCGACCGCTCTTTTGATTCCTCTTCGACCAACTTCTCAGGATGAGGCCAGATTTCCACACAAAATCGCAGAATATACAGCAACGGCAAAACCCATTATTACAACCTGGCATGGAGAGATCAAGGTCTACTTTCAGGACAGAGAAAATGCCCTGATTATGAAAGGCTATTCAAAAGAAGCACTGATCGAGGAGATGAAATTCGTTATTGATCATCCTCAAGAGGTCGGCCTGATTGGCCAACGTGGATATAGCTTAGGTAAAGAAGTTTTTGATTTTCAAAAATATACTGAGAGTCTGGGGTGTTTTGTTGAAAGTATAAAGGAACAATCATGTTGAATCACCGAGTAACCAGGAATCGACGATTGACTTGCAAGAAGTGCTAAAGATCATTTTTTTTTCTTAGAAGGACCATTCATTTGATCCCCTGTTGCGTGATTGGTGGTAATGGTTATATCAGTTCCCATCTCGTTGAGCTTTTGCTCACAAAAGGAAGGCAGCTTACTGTTATAGAGAGAAACATTTGTCCAGCAAAAAACTTGCCCGAAGATGTTCGCTATGTTGCCGGGGACTATGGTGATAAAGACTTTTTGCGTAATGTTTTGGAGGGAACGAAGGAAATCGTTGACCTTGCCTATGAACTGTTCCTCATACGAGTTGTGAGAACCCAGTAAATGATATTATCAGTAATCTTCCGGCTTCTTTTAATCTGTTTGAAGTGGCAAGCAGCCTGGAATTAAACAAACTAGTATCCTGCCCCATTAATAGCTGAAAAAGTTAAAATACATATGCGACATTAAGTCTTAATGGATCACTATGCAAAAGCGTACCCGATATTTAGTAGAATACGAGGCTATAGGGGGTTACAGAATATGCTCTATAGCCTTAGAAACTTTGATGCAAATGAAATAGCCCAACAGAGAATGAAGATTATGCAATTCTACGAAAAGTACGGAGAGAAGGCAACAAAGGAAGCATTTGGTACAGACAGAAAACTCATAAGCCGGTGGAGGAAAAGGCTGAAAGATAATAATGGAAAAATAGATGCCCTAATCCCTACGTCAACCCGTCCCATACGAACAAGGAAGCCCCGTATTCTCTATCCGATCATAGAATTCATCGAGCAATTAAGAGAGAAATATCCAAGACTTGGCAAAGAAAAGATCGAGCCCCTTCTTGATGAATACTGTAGGGAGAAAGGACTAACACCTATCTCTGAATCAACAATTGGCAATATAATTAAGAGAAACCATTTCTTCTTTCAGAAATCCGGTCGTGTGTACCATAACCCGGATTCGAAGTGGGCTCAGAATATAAAGAGAGAGAAGCGGGCAAAGGTCAAACACTCACCGAAACCCGCTGATTTTGGTTATATCATCTCTGATACGGTAGAGAGGCTGACTGATGGGATAAAGGATTACTTCTATAGCGCAATGGATATTAAATCAAAGTTCGCTGTAACCTTAAATTACAAGAAACTGAACAGTAAAAACATGAAAGACTTCTATGGGAGATTCGAATCTGTATATCCGGGAGAGATACTCACATGGCAGTCCGACAACGGAAGTGAAAACTTAGGGGAGTTTGATAGTCAGCTAAAGAAGGATGGAATCCCTCATCTCTTCTCCTATCCCCGATGTCCAAAGATTAACGCCTATATTGAGAGATACAACAGAACCGTACAGGAAGAGTTCATAGACAACCATCTCGATAGCATCCATGATAAAGAGCTGTTTAGCCAGGAGCTTGCCGATTAGATTATCTTATTGAGCAGGGGGTATTGTCGCAAATGTGTTTGACTTATACAATAGCTATACATTTGCTTCTCTGTTTGTAGAGGCTATGGAATGAAAAAAAGTGTCAGAATATAAACTAAGGAGACATGGGTAACCGGATAGAAATATTATTTGTATCACCTTCAATAAACCTGGGGCTCTGGGTCAATTATGGGATAGCTTCTTTGTGCGGCATCATTAAGGAAAAAGGCCATCATGTGGATCTGTATCAGCCTCTTAAATTCAATATTAATGAATTTCATGACGAATTCAAAAAAAAGAAGTATTCATTGTGTCTTGTATCGACTGTTACAAACCAGTGGCCATATGCGCTGAAATATATAAAGGCGCTGAAAAGCATATCTCAGATCCCTGTCATCGTCGGGGGTCATCACGCGACATGCTGTCCGAGTATCATAGAGGAAAATCCAGAAATTGATGGCCTCTGTATTGGCGAAGGGGACAACGCGCTGAGTGAATTGCTGGATAGAATTGATAAGGGAGAAAAATACCACAGTATAAAAAATATGTGGTTTAGAAATGGAAATGAGATCATTCGAAATGAATTAGGTGATTTAATAGAAGATATCGATGATCTGCCGTTCCCGGACTATTCAGTTTTTTCGAAAGAAGCAATTAGTGACCGTGTATCTATTATGTTGTCGAGAGGATGCCCGTATAATTGCACTTATTGTTGCAATAATTATTTGCGAAGACTTTATATCGGAAGAGGTAGATATGTTCGTAAAAAGAGTGTGAAGAGAGCAATAGAAGAAGTTCGGGATTTCATAGAGCGATATAAACCAAATAAAATAAATTTTGACGATGATACCTTTGTGAAGGACAAAAAGTGGCTTCTGAAATTTCTGGAAGAATATAGACAACTTACGAACACCCCTTTTGATTGCAACTCAAGGCCCGAAACCCTGGACGATGAGATTTGCAAGAGTCTGAAAGCCGCTCACTGTGAAACTCTCTGCATAGGTGTTGAATCAGGCAATGAAGAGTATAGAAGAAACATACTCAAACGAAAAATGACAAATGAATCGATTGTGAGGGCCTTTTCCCTACTGCGGAAACATGGGATAAAATCTTATGCCTTCAATATTGTTGGTGCCCCAGGGGATACGTATGAAAACTACCTTGAAACGGTTCATTTAAATCAGATCATAAGACCTGATTATTTTCAGATTACGATTTTTTATCCTTATCCTGCCACGGATCTCTTCAATTATGCAAAGGAAAAGGGATTGCTGACGGATAACACATTCCGCGATAGTTTTGAATCTGGATCACTACTGCACATGAATCAATTCCCTCGTTGGAAGATACGCTTTGCAAAAAATACATTTGGATATCGCTTGTTGTCGGGAGACAAAACTTTTCTGCGTAGAATTATTTATCTGGTAAATTCTTTTTCAGGTGGATACTTTTATAGATTGATTCTGTTTCTAAGAAAAGCAAGAATATGAGAAAAATAGGCCTGTATAATACTTCAACAGCTGAGGCGCTTGCTGCCGCTGGACCGAGGCACACGGAATCTGTTTTCGAACCGGCAATGATACAGAATGAAAAAGCCGTATGGTTCCATTCATTCTAAAGGGTGATGTAAATGATAAGGTTAACAAAAAGGTATTTATCGATTAGATGCTCTCTACATGAATCACCAGTTCGAAACAATGAATGTGCTGAATTTGAGATTGACAAGTGGGTTCTCTCAAAGTTCATCATTAAAAGGCTCGTGCCTATCGTTGGGATTCACCCATTTCCATTGGATGAATTGTTGCTTTTAGCCGCAGCGGTTACCAAAATTCAACCTACACACATATTTGAATGGGGAACCAACATTGGCAAATCAGCAAGAATATTCTTTGAGACAATCAAGTCCTTTAATATCAATACCGAAATCCACTCAATCGATCTGCCGGATGATGTCTCCCATGTCGAACATCCCGGCGCCAAAAGGGGCATCCTCGTACGAGGTCTGAAAGGGGTGACATTACACACGGGTGATGGGTTAGACACTTCGTTGAACCTATGTAAAATGGTCAGCGGAACCAAATTCACCCCGCTCTTTTTTGTTGATGGCGATCATAGTTACAATTCTGTAAAACGCGACCTTCAGGGAATAATAACCCATGTGCCTAATGCCCATATCTTGGTTCATGATACCTTTAATCAGTCGGAAGAGTCTGGGTATAATACTGGTCCGTATCAAGCTGTATGCGATACACTGAGTTTGATGAGCGGAAAATATCAGATCATTGCGCAGGGTACGGGATTACCGGGGTTAACGCTGGTCTGGCATCGCCCTGATAGTGTGCCATGATTATCGTCAAGTTGATTGGCGGTCTTGGTAATCAGATGTTTCAGTACGCCATGGCGAGGTCGCTTGCAGATCATTACGACGTATCGTTGAAACTGGACATTGCAGATTTTGAACACTATACGTTACGTAGGTATGAACTTGTCGATTTCAATATACGCGCAGAGGTTGCCAGCAAGCAAGATATCAATACTTTTAATATAAGCACAAAGCGGAACTCTTTGTCACAACGCATAAAGAGACATTTTGTGCCTCTTGTTTCAAAAACGGTGTTTCGGGAGACTTCATTTGCGTATAATGAAAGAGTCCTCAGTGTCATGCCGCCCGTTTATCTTGACGGATATTGGCAAACTGAACGTTACTTCTCCCACAATTCCGTAGCGATTCGACGTGATTTCACGTTGCACGAACAACTCGATGTGAAAAATGTGGAAATGCAGGCGCAGATCGAGGCGGTGAATGCGGTCTCTTTGCACGTGCGTCGTGGTGATTATGTGAATGATCCACATACAAATTACTCTCATGGAGTCTGTTCTCTCGATTACTATCATGATGCTGTTAAATACATCGTAGAGCGTGTTGCACAATTACATCTCTTCGTCTTTTCAGATGATCATGAGTGGGCACAGGGGAATCTCAATTTTCAATACCCTGCAACTTTTGTTAACCACAACTCCAATAAAAGAGGTATTTTTGACATGCTGCTCATGCAGCATTGTCAACACCACATTATAGCAAATAGTTCATTCAGTTGGTGGGGCGCCTGGTTGAATCCGTCACCACACAAAATAGTTGTAGCTCCACGACGATGGTTTAATAAAGCGTCACACGATACTCGTGATCTTATACCTCCAACATGGATAATATTATAAAGGATCCTATAGTTGGTATCATATCGGTGGATTATGATGAGGGAGCTGGCTACACGAGTTCATAAAAGACGTCCTGATTATACCCTCCTTAAAACAGGAGCTAAGATTTTCTCAGAAAATCACCACACGTAACGTGAGACAAGAATTAACATGCTGAGCAAAAGAGATAATGGCATTATTCCAAATAGCTGGGGAGTTAGAAGTGCGTTTACTGTTTTGCTGTGAATTTTATTATCCAAGCGTGGGTGGTGTACAGGAGGTGGTGCGTCAGCTGGCGGAACGCATGGTACTGCGTGGGCATAAAGTAACTGTAGCCACGACGCGCCTGGCAAATCGTACGTTCAGTGAACTAAATGGCGTGCGTATTGAGGAGTTTTCTGTGGTCGGCAATGCGGTGAAAGGGATGAGGGGTGAAATCGAGCGTTATCGAGAGTTTGTCCTCAATACTGATGCAGACGCGCTTCTCATAAAGGCTGCACAGCAATGGACGTTTGATGCTTTGTGGCCCATCCTGCATCAAGTACGTGCACGTAAGATATTTATCCCATGCGGTTTCTCAAGATTTTATCAATCCTCATACGCCGAATATTTTCAACAACTGCCTGCTGTTCTCAAATTGTTCGACCATCTTATTTTTTATGCCACTCGGTATCGTGATATTGAATATGCGCGTGTTCATGGGATTCGGCATTTCTCGGTTCTTCCAAACGGAGCCAGCGAGTTGGAATTTGGGGTTCCACGTGATCCGCATTTCCGGCTGCGCCACAGTATTCCCGAAGAAAGCTTTGTCTTTCTTACCGTTGGTAGTCTCACAGGGATGAAAGGACATCTCGAAATAGCGAAAGCCTTTGTCAAACTTGATACAGGTGGGCGCCCTGCAACGTTGATACTAAATGGTAATATTCCTGCTCCACCGCTGGTTGTCTATGATGTTGACTACACCGATCCTGTACCTGCTGAAGTTCATTATAAGGAGATAGGCACGTCTGAGCTGATGCGTTGTTTCAATGATTTCGCTTCCATTGTTCGTCTAAGAAGAAAAAAGATGTCTCAGCGAGCAATATACATTATGGGAATTGCATCTCATTTTAAGGAAACTCTATCCATGAGAGGATTGTCTGCCGTTGTCGAGCAGTCTATAAAGGTAATTGTGCAAAAATTGAATATACCGGTATCTATAACAAAATATATACCTCTGCGCTTTTCGAGCCCGATACGATACTGGGTTAAGAAGGGAAATGATCAGTTTCCCCTTAAACAAGTGTTGTTGATAGATTTACCAAGGTTGGAGTTGATACAGGCGTTTAAGAATGCTGATCTCTTTGTGTTCGCTTCCAATATTGAGTACTCACCGCTTGTGTTATATGAATCGGCCGCAGCCGGAACACCATTTCTTAGTGTCCCCGTTGGTAACGCAGCGGAGATCGCAAAATGGACTGGATGCGGCATTGTCGCCCCAGCTAATGTCGATAGAAACGGTTTTACGAGAACTAACCCCGGAAATCTGGCTGAAGAGATGCGAAGAGCTATGGATTCGCCGGAACTTCTCGCTGAGCTTGGTTGTACGGGACACAAGCGCTGGCAGGAGCAGTTTACTTGGGCCAGCGTTGTTATTCAATACGAGAAAATTTTAGCTGGAAAGGTTTTATGAGCCAATACACCATGACTTACGGTACCGCTGCCATCTTGTTTTACATTGCTCTCAAAGCATGATTTCTCCACTTATATCGGTTGTCCTTCCGGTTTATAATGGCGAGGCCACGCTCGTATGTGCCATGAAGTCTGTTTTTGCACAGACATTTCAAGACTACGAGTTGCTGCTTTTGGACGATGGATCGACTGATGATTCACTGCAAGTAGCATCGATGTTTTCTGACCCAAGACTTCGCGTTCTGAGTGACGGAACAAATCGTGGGCTTGCTTATCGCCTTAATCAGGGGATTGATCTCGCGCGTGGTCGCTATTTTGCGCGTATGGATCAGGATGACATTTGTTTTCCGGAGAGGCTTACGAGGCAATTCGAATTTCTTGAGAGGAATCCGGGGGTTGATCTGCTTGGTTGTCGTGCACTGGTGTTTCGAAATTATCATGATATCCTGGGACTTATACCCTTTCGCGGCACACATGAAGAGATTTGTGCCTATCCCTGGCGTGGTCTATACTTAGCCCATCCGAGTTGGATGGGTCGTACTGAGTGGTTTCGCCGTTATCGCTATCGTATTCCTGAAGCCATTCTCGCTGACGATCAGGAACTTCTCCTTCGTGCCTATCCGGAGAGTCGGTTCGCGTGTCTTGAGGAGGTGCTACTTGCGTACCGTAAGGAACATTTTCGCTTGAGTAAGATCTGGCGAGCACGGCTGGCGCTTTTAAAAGTTCAGCTCTCACATTTTTCCCGTCGCCGGCAGTGGTCATATGCAGCGCTATCTATTATGGTGACCCTTTTCAAGGTAGTGATCGATTGCGCTACCTCTTTGCTGGGCTGCAGAGAACTTTTTTTTAAGAGGGCGGTTATTGAATCGGTAACGACGTCAGTAATGGAAAGGTTTCATAGCCTGATGCGCGACTATGAACTTCAAGATAAAAAGTGAAATCACAGGACCAAAATCCGTATGAAGAGACAAAAGATATGCTTCGTAGCCACTGTTGATTTTACTATTAAGGTTTTTTTAGTGGATCATTTCAAGGCTATGTATCCTAAATATGACATCAACGTTATAACAAATACAAAGGATGTGACTTTTTTAAAACCACTCGGTTTGGATTTGAAAATTATACCCCTGTCTATCGAAAGAAAAATTTCTCCAGTGCATGATCTTGTAGCACTTTTTCGTTTATATTCTTTGTTTAGAAAATATAAATTTGATGTTGTCCATTCTATCATGCCAAAATCGGGGTTGTTATCTATGCTGGCTGCTCTTTTTGCAGGTATCCCAGTGAGGATCCATACATT